>CAIKZP010000036.1 GCA_903831935.1 uncultured Bacteroidota bacterium
AATAGAAGTGGTGGTGCCCGATACGCAATTAATTGACTATAAAGAAGCCTTAGTAATGGGTTTATTGGCAGTGCTAAGATGGCGCGAAGAGAACACAGTGTTACATAGTGTTACAGGTGCTAGGCGTAGTAGTATTGGCGGTGCTGTTTGGATAGGACAAGAAGCCTAAAGAAACGAAAATTGATCGCCATCAAACAATCCTTTGTCACTTAATTTTAAATGCGGTATAACTAGTAATGCCATAAAGCTTAGTGTCATGAAAGGCGCTTGCAGATTACTTCCTAGGCTTTTTGCCATCGCATCAATTTCGGTATAAGATTTAGCAACTGCATAGCCGTCATTGGCACTCATTAGTCCTGCAACAGGTAATCCAAGTACCAATGATTTTTCTTGATCTACACAACTAACACCACCGCTTTCTTTAATGACTAAATTAATCGCTTTGCACAAACTTTCGTCGGTTGTTCCAATGGCAACAATATTATGACTATCGTGTGCAACAGAAGACGCAATTGCGCCTTTTTTGAAGCCAAAATTTTTAATAAAACATTTTGCAATAGGTGCAGTATGGTAACGATTTACTACCACCATTTTTAAAATATCATTTTCAGTATCGCTTTCAAGTGCTTCATTAATTTCTTTACCTTTTAACCAAAGTTTATTGGTAATTAATTGACCATCTAGTGCTTCAATCACCGGAATTTTTTGGTCTTGGCTAGGATAGTTATTTGCTAATAATATTAAACTGCTTGTTTCAATTTCGTTGCAAACAAATTGGTTGATAGGAATCTCTTTTACAGATTCAATAAAACTTTTACCATTTTCTGCAACCAAAATTCCATCTATATAAGTTTGTTTAATAATAAAATCGGTTAATGAGTCTGTTACAATAAAATCTGCAGCATCAGCTTGGCGCAGTAATCCTACATCTAATTTATAATGCAATACAGGGTTTACACAAGCCGCTTGCAATACTTTAAAAAGGTCAATGCCTTTTGCAATAGCGCGTGCACACAATTGATTGATATGACCTGCTTCTAAACTATCTGGATGCTTGTCGTCGCTACAAAAAAGTATTTGGTTAGGATGGTTGTTTAGTAATTCAATTAAGGCCTCGAAATTTTTTGCAGCGCTACCTTCACGAATAATAATTTTCATACCAAACCCAAGTTTATCAAGGGCTTCAGCTGCAGTAAAACATTCATGGTCGGTTGAAATACCAGCGTCGATATATTTTTTTGCAAGTTCGCCCATCAGTCCGGGTGCATGTCCATCAACTGGTTTGCCAAGTGCATGTGCGGCTTCAATTTTTTTCATCACTTCAGCATCTTGGTGTAATACTCCAGGGAAATTCATCATTTCACTCAAGTATTTTATCTCCGATTTTTCAAGTAATTTTTTTACGTCTTCACTATTTAATGCAGCACCTGCAGTTTCAAAAATAGTAGCAGGCACACAGCTAGGTGCGCCAAAATTAAATTTAAAAGGCACTTTTTTGCCATTGTTAATCATAAACTCAACTCCGGCAAGGCCACATACATTGGCAATTTCATGCGGATCGCTCACTGTAGAAACGGTTCCATGAACCACCGCTAAACGTGCAAATTCACTAGGAATTAGCATACTGCTTTCTATATGCACATGGCTATCAATAAAGCCTGGTAAAATATATTTCCCTGTAAAGGTTTCAGTACTAGGTAGAATGGTATGAATCTTTCCATTAACCACTTCAATTGTTGCTGGATAGATTTTTTTTTGCCAAATATCTACCAAATTTCCACTGATGCTAAAGGTTTGCTGATTCATGCTTTTTAAGTACTTCATTTGAAGGTATCAATTATAATGTTAAGCCGTTTATAATTTCTTTTTTTTCAAGCGCCAATTGGTTCGTAATTTAAACGTCCAATTCTAATCAAATGAAAAAAATAAATTTTCTAGTTCTTGCCATTGGTATTTTCTTTTTTAGCGGATTTGCACAAAAGAAAGCAAGTAAATTAACTACAAGTATTGTTGCTACAGAATCAACAGCCGATTCAATACTTTTTTCAAAAATAAAGTATCGCTCCATTGGGCCTTATAGGGGAGGAAGATCTGGTGCAGTTACAGGTAGTTACAAAAACAAAATGAATTTTTATTTTGGTAGCACAGGAGGTGGCGTTTTTAAAACAACCGATGGTGGTAGTAATTGGAAAAATATTTCTGATAAATATTTTGGTGGAACAATTGGCTCAGTGGCCGTTGCGCCGAGTGATGAGTCTGTAATATATGTGGGAGAAGGAGAAAACACCATGCGTGGAAATGTTGCAGAAGGTCTTGGCGGTATTTGGCGTTCCGACGATGGTGGACGTACTTGGAAAAATCTTGGTTTAAAAGAAGGCCGACATATTACCCGAATTATTATTCATCCTAAAGATCCAAATACAGTTTGGGTTGGTGTGATGGGTCATTTGTTTGGGCCGAATGAAGAACGTGGCGTTTTTAAAACAACCGATGGCGGAAAAACTTGGAAAAAAACATTGTATGCCAATGTGCAAACAGGTTGTTCTGATTTAATTATGGAGCCAGGAAATCCGAGTGTTTTTTATGCAGGTATGTGGCGCGTGATTCGCACTCCGTATAGTATGGAAAGTGGTGGTGAAGGATCTGGTATGTATAAATCAATTGATGGTGGCGAAACTTGGAAAAATATTACCGCTAATAAAGGTCTACCAAAAGGTGTTTGGGGAATAGTTGGTATGGCTGTTGCGCCTTCTAACACAGATAAAGTTTTTGCATTGGTTGAAAATGCAGCTGGTGGTTTATTTGTAAGTAATGATGCAGGCGAAACCTGGACACTTAGTTGTGGCGACAATGATATTCGCCAAAGAGCTTGGTATTATTCGAAAGTATATGTAGATCCAAAAAATGAAAACCTAGTATATTGCCCAAATGTAGAATTCATGCGAAGCCGCGATGGTGGAAAAACTTTTGCAAGCGTAAGCACACCACATGGAGACCACCACGATCTTTGGATAGATCCTGAAGATGGCAATAGAATGATTGTTGCAGATGATGGCGGCGCTCAAATTAGTTATGATGGTGCTAATAATTGGAGCAGTTTATCTAACCAACCAACCGCTCAAATTTATCGTGTAACAACCGACAATGCTTTCCCTTATCATATTTTAGGGGCACAACAAGACAACTCAACTATTCGTATTAAAAGCCGTACAACAGGTGCGGGAATTACCGATAAAGACTGGGAAACTACAGCAGGTGCAGAGAGTGGATATGTAGTAGCAGATCCATTAAATCCTGATGTGGTATACGGTGGAAATTATGGTGGATATTTATCGAGGTTAGACCATAAAACTGGTGAAAATCGCGCAATCAATGTTTGGCCCGATAATCCAATGGGTGCTGGTGCAGATGTGTTGAAATATCGTTTTCAATGGAATTTTCCTTTCTTTTTTTCGCCACATAATCCTAAGCGATTGTATGCAGGCGGCAACCATTTATTTGTTACAGAAAACCAAGGACAAAGTTGGGAAACAATTAGCCCCGATTTAACTACTAATGATAAATCAAAACAAGTATCAAGTGGTGGACCTATAACAAAAGACAATACTTCTGTAGAATATTATTGCACCATTTTTACAGGAACAGAGTCTGCACTAGAAAAAGATTTATTATGGGTAGGTTCAGATGATGGCTTATTAAATATGAGTAAGGATGCTGGAAAAAATTGGGAAAACGTAACACCCACGGCCGCAGGAAAATGGATGATGTGGAATTGTATTGAAACAGATCCATTTAAAAAAGGCACCGCCTATGTGGTAGGTACTAAATATAAATTAGACGATTTTACACCCTATATTTTTAAAACAGAAGACTACGGAAAAACTTGGCAAACCATTACCAATGGCATTGACAAAATGCATTTCAGTAGAGCCCTTCGTGCCGATCACAAACGTCCTGGATTGCTTTATGCTGGTACAGAATACGGCATGTATATTAGCTATGATTATGGAGCTAACTGGAAGAAATTTCAGTTGAATATGCCAATGGTACCTATTACAGATATGACCATTAAAGAAAATGATTTAATTGTTGCCACACAAGGTCGTGCGTTTTGGGTATTAGACGATTTGAGCCTATTGCAACAAAAATCTGAAAACAATTTCAATGAAAAATTACACGTGTTTGCAGTTAACGATGCGTATAGAACTGAAGGTGGTGGAAGAAGACAAAGAGGCAATAATAGTGGCTTACAAAATATAGGCGAAAACCCATTAAGCGGTGTGATTTTTAACTACTATTTAAAAGCTGCAACAGATTCTTCGGCAGTGTCTGTTAGTATTTATGACAAGCAAAATAAATTGATTAAAACCTTTGGTAAAAAAGCAAAAGATCCAGCAGATAAACTTGAATTTAGCAATGGCTTAAATCAGTTTGTTTGGGATATGAATTATCCTGCTGGTGAAAAATCAGACGGAATGATTTTATGGAATGGCGGCGTAGGAACCGTTAAAGCAGCACCAGGAAAATACACTGCTACATTTAAATTCGAAAAAGATTCGGCTACTATTTCCTTTACCATAAAAGCCAATCCAAATTATGCTATGACTGAAGCCGATTACGATGCACAAGTGGCATTTTTATTAGACATCAGCAATAAGTTTGGAGACGTTCAAAAAGGGATTAAAAAAATACGTTCTGTTAAATTGCAAATCACAGACTTTATTGCAAAACAAGATACGGCGGGTATGAAAGACCTCAAACAATTGGCAGACAGTATTACCAAACAACTAACTACTATTGAAGAAGCGTTATATCAAACAAAATCAAAAAGTTTTCAAGACGTATTGAATTTTCCTATTCGCTTGAACGATAAGCTGGCAGGGCTTTATGGCGTAGCAGCTAGCGGCCAAAATCCACCAAGTAAACAAGCGCGCGAAACACTAGCCGACTTGGGTGGTCAAGCAGATATTCAATTAGCAAAACTGAAAAAAATTATGGATAATGAAGTGGTTGCTTTTAACCAACTTATTAATAAAAAGCAATTGCCAATTATTGGGGTGAAAGAAAAAATGAATGGAAGCAATTAGTCTTTCATTAAATCGGGCCTTCTTTCTTTGGTGCGTTGAATGGATTGTTCGTAACGCCATTCAGCCACCAATTTTGGATCGCCCTGCGTGAGAATTTCAGGCACTTTGCTGCCCCTGAAATCGGCAGGACGCGTATACACAGGCGGCGCCAATAGATTGTCTTGAAATGAGTCGAAAAGCGCAGAAGTTTCGTCGTTTAAAACGCCTGGTATTAATCTGCCAATTGCATCAACCACAACAGCGGCTGCTAATTCACCTCCGCTTAATACATAATCTCCAATAGATATTTCTTGGGTAATGTATTGTTGACGAATGCGCTCGTCAATACCCTTGTAGTGCCCGCAAATAATTAGTAAATTTTCAGACAACGATAATTGATTGGCGGTTTGTTGGTTAAACCTTGGCCCGTCTGGCGTCATGTAAATAATAGCGTCGTATTTTCTGCTGGATTGTAATTCTTCAATGGCATTGGCCAAAGGTTCGGGCATCATTACCATACCAGCACCTCCACCAAATTGGTAGTCGTCTACTTGCATATGTTTGTTGATGGCCCATTTGCGCAGGTTATGACACACAACGGTTAACAAACCCTTTTCCTGTGCACGTTTCATGATGCTATGGCTAAAAGGGCTGTCTAATAATTCTGGAACCACCGTAATGATATCTATATGCAGCATAAATTATATTAAAATTCATTCAAATAAAGTTCCTCGAAAATTGACAGATAGATTAACTCATAAATCCTTCAATATCTCTACGGTCTCTTTTAGTAGGCCTTCCTGTTTTACTCAACCTTTTTCCGGTTTGAAAAGATGGTGCAGTAAATTTAACCACATCTAAATCTTCGGGCGGAGTAATGTCTTCGTAATTTAAAATTGCTTCGGGATAACCGGTTCTTTTTTCTAATAAGCCTGTTACTTTTATCACCCATTTTCTGGCTTCTGTTTTCACTTCATACACATCGCCAAGGTTAACTGTTTTGGAAGCTTTTAAATTATTGCCCAAACATTTTACCTTGCCTTTGTCGCAAGCATCGCCAGCCTGGCTGCGGGTTTTAAACAAACGGATAGCCCACAAATATTTATCAATGCGCAATTTTTCTTTAGGATCCAAGATGCAATAATTAAATGATTACTTTTTTCCTTCAGCATAATACTGGTGGAAATAAGGAATGGTTTCTATCCCTTTGTAAAAATTAAAAATATCAAACTTTTCATTTGGGCTATGTAAGTTATCGCTGTCTAACCCAAATCCCATAAACACAATTTTTAATCCCAATTCTTTTTCAAACAAAGCGCAAATAGGAATGCTTCCACCACCACGCACTGGAATAGGTTCTTTTCCAAAAGTAGTAGTAATGGCTTTCGACGCAGCTTGATAAGCATCGGAATCAATTGGTGTAATATAAGGTTCTCCACCATGGTGTTCAGATGCTTTCACTGTTACACCAGCAGGAGCCATTGTTTTAAAATAGTTTAATATTTTTTCGGTGATTTTTACGGAAGACTGATTGGGTACTAGTCTGCAAGAAATTTTTGCAAAAGCCTTACTTGGCAAAACTGTTTTAGCACCTTCTCCTTGATAGCCACCCCAAATACCATTCACTTCTAGCGTTGGTCTAATACCTGTGCGTTCATTGGTAGTATAGCCTTTTTCGCCCCATAAACTACTTACGCCAAGGTCTGCTTTGTATTCGGTTTCATCAAAAGGTGCTTTGGCCATTTTAGCCCTTTCTTCTGTGGTAGATTCAATAATATCATCGTAGAATCCAGGAATAGTAATATGGTTATTTTCGTCGTGACAAGCGGCTATCATTTTTGCCAACATAGTAATTGGATTGGCAACTGCACCACCATAAACACCACTGTGTAAATCGCGATTAGGTCCTGTAACTTCTACTTCAATATAACTCAATCCACGAACGCCAATATCAATGGAAGGATTTTCCATGCTTAGCATAGATGTATCACTAATTAAAATGACATCGGCCTTTAAAAGTGCTTTATTGGCCTTAACAAAATTGGCTAAATTAGGGCTGCCCACTTCTTCTTCTCCTTCAATAATAAATTTCACATTAGCAGGAAGGCTATTGGTTTTTGTCATTGTTTCCAATGCTTTCACATGCATGTAAAATTGTCCTTTGTCGTCGCAAGAGCCACGTGCAAATATTTTTCCATCAATAATGGTAGGATCGAAAGGCCCACTCTTCCAAAGTTCTATTGGGTCGGCAGGTTGTACATCGTAGTGTCCATAAACCAAAATAGTTGGCTTTAGTGGATCAATTATTTTTTCGCCATAAACAATCGGATGGCCCGGCGTTTCATATATGGTAACCTTATCTGCGCCCGCTTCTAACAAACGTTGTTTTACAGCAGCAGCACAATCAATCATGTCTTGGTTATTCTCTGTTTTGGCACTTACACTTGGTATGCGCAGCAATTCTAATAGTTCTTCTAAAAAACGTTGTTTGTGCGTTTCTTGGTAGTCTTTCCAAATTTGCATAGGAATTCTATTTAGGTAAAAATGAATGGTAAAATTAAGCAGTTATGTGTTAACTAAGCCAATATTTTAGTTGGCTAAACCAATTGGTGCTTTTTATTGGAGATGGTATTTTCAAGCGACCAGTCTAGTCTTTTTTTCAAAGGCAATTCTCTAACAGCGCAGTCGGTTTTGGTACAAATGCTACAACTAAATGGTAGGCATCCATCGGTATGAACAAATAATTCAATTGCATCACCAAACTTATCTTTAATTAGGGCAGCCAATGCATCAATTTCATTGTGTGCTTGGTGTACGTTTAAATACCAAGGCACAGTAAAATGGCAATCAATATGCAATAAACTACCGTATTTAATTACGCGCAAATTGTGTAAGTCAACCCAGTTTTCTTGGCGGTTGTTATTGAGTTCACCTATAAATCGATTGAGTAATTCTATATCGGCTTCATCCATAATTCCTGCAAGGGAACTTCTAATAATTTTATAGCCATTGTAGATAATAAAAAAGCCCATAAATAAAGCAATCGCTTTATCGAGCCAATAGAGTTTTGTAAGAAGCATTAAACCCAATCCAACAATAATAGCCAGTGTAGAATAGGTATCAATATGTAAATGTTTACCACTTGCAATTAACGCAAGGGAATTATTTTTTTTACCCATTTTAATGCAAACAGATCCAGCAATATAATTGACCAAACCAGTTAGGGCAATTAAAATTAAACCGGTGTCTAAACTTTCTAAATTGCTATGTTTAATGAGGTTCGAAATGGTTTCATAAATAATCATTATGCCTGCCGCTACAATCAATCCACCTTCTACGGCCGCAGAAACAAATTCGGCTTTGCCGTGCCCATAAGGATGTTCAAAATCTCTTGGCTTTGCTGCTATATATAAACTGTAGAGCCCAATAAAACCGGCAAGTACATTAACAATACTTTCAAGTGCATCTGTTAAAATAGCCAGTGAATGCGTAAAATAATAGGCAGAAATTTTCACAATAAAAAGCACCACACTCAATAGCGTGATCCAACGTTGAAGGCGAAAATTTTGTATAGAAGTTTGCAGGATAAAAAATTTATATGAAAAATTTAAAACAACTCAACGCTATAATCAATAGCACAATGTTTAACTAGCATGGCAGAGATGCCGCAATATGTTTCATGAGACAATGCAACAGCTCTTTTAAATTTATCTAAATTTTCAGCAGAAACATCTGCTTTATAAACCATGTGAATACTTGTAAAAACCATTGGATGTGTTGTTGTTTGATTGGCCTCTGCAAACACTTCAAATGTAGAATAATCAACTTTCATTTTCTTTAAAATATCCACCACATCAATACCACTACAACCGCACAAAGAAGCTAGTAATAATTTTTTAGGACTCATGCCACTATCCATACTACCACCTTGAACAGTAGTGTCCATTCTAACTGTATGACCATTGTCTGAAACGCCATCAAAAGCAAGTGCATCAACCCATTTAGCAGTTACATTCATGATTCGAAATTTAAATAGATTCAAATCTTTTTTCAACAAAACGCCAGTTCACAACATTCCACCAATTGTTAATATAATCAGGGCGTTTGTTTTGATATTTTAAATAGTAAGCATGTTCCCAAACATCTAAACCTAATAATGGATTTCCTTTTAATTCACTAATATCCATTAAAGGATTGTCTTGATTAGGGGTAGAACCAATCACTAGTTTTTTATCGGCATTTATAACAAGCCAAGCCCATCCACTACCAAATCTATTTTTACCCGCATCTGTAAACTGTGTTTTAAACGCATCGAAAGAACCAAAACTTTGGTTGATGGCATCTGCTAGTTTTCCTTCAGGTTTTGCGCCAATTGCAGGGCCCATACACTGCCAGAATAATTCGTGGTTATAATGTCCGCCACCGTTGTTGCGCATTTTTGGAGAGTACTTAGAAATATTGTGCAATAGGTCTTCTAATTTACCATTAACAGTGTCGAATTTTTCTGCTGCACATGCATCTGCCAAATTAGTAGCATACGCTTTTGCATGTTTACCATAATGAATTTCCATTGTCAATGTATCAATCACTGGCTCTAGTGCTTTTGTTTCATAAGGCAAAGGTTGTTGTACAAAAGGATTGGCTGCAAATCCATTAAAACTATTAGCCAATGAAGGCAAAGCTGTTAAAGAAATGCCTGTTGCAATAGCGGCTTTGCCAGTATTTGCAATAAATTTTCTACGGCTTGTATGGTTGTTTAGCATAATCTTAAAATTTATATTTCTTCTTTTGTTTTTTTAAATTTAGCAATAAAAGCCTGTAATTGTTTAAAAGATCTATAATAGTACTCTTGGTTAAACAGTTGCGAGTCGCGCATAGCTTTGTACGTTAAGAATATACCAATTGGAATAAGTATAAAAGTAGACAGCCACATCCCCAACAATGGGCTAGTGGCATTTGATTTTACAAACTTTTCGCCAAACGTATTAAACAAGTGAAAAACTACAAAGAAAATGATAGCAAAAACCAGCGGTGTTCCTAATCCGCCTTTACGGATAATAGAACCTAATGGTGCGCCAATTAAAAACAATACCAAACAAGCAATAGAGAGTGTGAATTTTCTATGCCATTCTATTTCGTGCAAACGCAGATTGGTAGTTCTTGTAGCATAATCATTGGCCAAAATATTTACGTTACTACTTATGCTGCCTATTTGTGCATTCGCCCTATCATAAACAAGATTTCGTAAACTATCTGGTATGATTTTACTAAAGCTCTTTGTTTTTTTTATGGCAGATTTTTTTACAGTAACCCATCCTGTGTCTGCAAATTTTGTAAAACTTAAATAAGGATTCACTTCTAAAATTGCGCGCTTTAAATAAAAGGAATCGAGTTTGCTAATGGAATCAATGGCAATATTTAACTGACGAACACTTAACATTTTTGGATCGTAAAAAGAACTGTCGCCAGATTTATTCATTTGAAAACTTTTCAAATCAAATACTTTTTTATACGATTTAAATCCCATTCGTATAAACTCTGTATTGCCTGTGCCACGGTTGCCTCGCTCTTGGTAACGCCAGCCATTCTTTAAAATAAATTCTAAAAATTGTTGGTTATTGCTAATGCGCATGATACCACTTTCGGCCATAATCATATGGTCTTGTAAGCCGCCATTTTTTTCAAATATTACTACGTTATGAATGATGCTATCATTTTTTTCTTTGCTTCCTAATTTAATAACATAGCCATCAATTTTATCGTAGAATACGCCTTCTTTAATATCTAGCGCAGGTTTAGACACAATAATATTGTACTTGAGTGCAGAGAGTTTTAATTGGGTTACTGGAATGATATTATTGGCAAACAGAAAAGCCAATCCACTAATAAAAAAAGCAATCACTAATAATGGACGCATAAATCGTAAAAGCGGAATACCCGCAGCTTTAATAGCTACTAATTCAAAACTCTCACCCAAATTTCCAAAAGTCATAATAGACGAAAACAATAAAGCAAGTGGTAATGCAGTAGGTACCCAGAATAAGGTAACTAATCCTACTAATTTTAAAACAGTTATAATGTCAAGTCCTTTACCCACTAAATCATCTATGTACAACCAGAAAAATTGCATGGTGAGTACAAACAATGAAATGGCAAATGCGCCAATAAAAGGCCCAATAAAGGAACGGATGATAAGTATATCTAATTTTTTTATCAATTTATACTGGCTTAAAATTACTACAAGAGCAACGCAAAAGTAAGGCTTTCATGAAAGGAACAGGCATTGGCAATCGTTGAAAAAAAAATCCCACTAAAAGAGTGGGATTTTTTGCTAGTAACATTTTAAAAAATGTAGCTTATTCTTTTAAAGTCAATGTATTAGGCGCCTAAACGGTGAAATAATTCTTTCACTTGGTATTCCCATAATTGGCTTTGGTCTTTAATTTCATTTTTTTCTGCAAAATCTTTAATCACCAAAATAGTTTGATTAGAGATTTCAGTTTTTTCAATCTTAAACTCAAAATATTCGTTCTTTTCGGTATGTAACCAATGAAAACGAATAAACTTATCTTGTAATTTGTCTAATATTTCGGCTTTATCAGGAACCCCACCGCTCCATGAGAAACTGTATACATTTTCCCATTCGTCTACCTTATCTGCAAACCACTCTTGTAAACCAGCAGGGGTTGATAAAAAATCAAATAATATACCTGGGGAACATCTAACCGGAAATTCAAGTGTAAAAAGTTGCTTCTTGCTCATTATTCTTATTTTGCTACAATCACTCGTAGGGTTGCAATAATATTAAATAATCCTTCGCCCCCAAATGTTTTTTTGCATAGGAATTGAATAAATGAGTAATATACTAGAAATCAATCGCCTGAATATTCATAAGTAATTGAAAATCAATAATATAAGAAGTGTTATATTTTTTCAACATTATAAAAATTTTATCAAATTCAATTGCGTATTTGCTGATTTACAGGTATTTATTAGTTTTTTCTTCGAACCAAACAAAAAAGTACAGAAAAATTTAGTGTTAAAAAACCTGTTTTAACTAAGATTCTCAAAAGCAGTTAAACCATATAAGCACCTATATTTGCAACTCTTTTGAAGTGAACTTAATTGTTCGCTTTTTTTTGAATGATTTGAAAGCAGTGAACTATGTTTAATTCTTTAAGTGAAAAACTCGAATCGGCCTTTAAGAACCTAAAAGGCGAAGCCAGAATCAACGACCTAAATATTGCCAATACGGTAAAAGATATTCGTCGCGCATTAATTGATGCCGATGTGAACTTTAAAATTGCCAAAGAATTTACCGATCGAGTAAAGGAAAAAGCGGTAGGAGAAAAAGTAATCAATGCCATTAGTCCTGGTCAGTTAATGGTTAAGATTGTTAAAGACGAATTGGCTGAATTAATGGGTGGTACAGAAGCCCAATTTTCAATAACCGGAAATCCGGCAATCATATTGGTAGCAGGCTTACAAGGTAGTGGTAAAACAACTTTCACCGGAAAACTAGCCAATTATTTAAAGACCCAAAAAGGCAAATCTCCATTAGTAGTAGCAGCCGATGTTTATCGTCCTGCAGCGATTGATCAGTTAACCGTGTTGGCCGAACAAATAGGGGTTGCTATTTATAGTGAACGCGAAAATAAAGATGTTGTTTCCATTGTTCAAAACGCATTAAAAGAAGCAAAAGCCACCAATAAAAATGTTGTAATCATTGATACTGCAGGCCGTTTAGCGGTAGACGAAGCAATGATGATAGAAGTAGCCAATATAAAATCGGCAGTAAATCCTTCGGAGATATTATTTGTAGTAGATGCTATGACCGGGCAAGATGCTGTAAACACAGCAAAAGCCTTTAATGATCGATTAGATTTTACAGGAGTAGTACTTACAAAATTAGATGGCGATACCCGTGGTGGTGCTGCCTTATCTATTAAATACACGGTAAACAAACCAATTAAGTTTGTTAGTAGTGGAGAAAAGATGGATACACTCGATGTATTCTATCCAGAGAGAATGGCGCAACGTATTTTGGGCATGGGTGATATTACTACCCTAGTAGAAAAAGCACAAGCGCAGTACGATGAAGTAGAAGCAAGAAAACTAGAAAAGAAGATTCGAAAAAATCAGTTTGATTTTCAAGATTTTTTAGACCAATTGCAGCAGATTAAAAAAATGGGTAACCTAAAAGACTTGATGGGTATGATTCCTGGCGTAAGTAAAGCCATTAAGGATGTTGATATTAATGACGATGCATTTAAAGGAATTGAAGCGATTATAAAATCAATGACACCCTTCGAACGCTCAAATCCAGATTCCTTAACGCCTAGCCGTAAAACGCGTATTGCCAAGGGAAGCGGAAAGGATATTAACGAAGTAAATGCTTTTATGAAACAGTTTGAGCAAATGAAACAAATGATGAAAACCATGAACAATATGCCAATGGGCGGTAGAATGCCTGGTATGAAGCGTTAAAAAATGCCCTTTTTTATAAATTAATCAAGCGTTTTTCTTGCATTCTTTGGTAAATCAGTTGTTATCTATTAGTTTCGCGCTCTATTTAAGTCAACCTAATTTCCTAACGCCTTTAAATGTCTATTTAACATGGCAGTAAAAATGAGATTACAGAGACACGGTAGCAAAAAACGTCCTTTCTACTTTATTGTAGTAGCCGATGCCCGTGCTCCAAGAGATGGTAAGTTTATCCAAAAATTGGGTACTTACAACCCGCTTACAGTTCCTGCAAGCATTCAATTAGATCGTCAAAAAGCTTTAGAGTGGTTAAACAAAGGTGCTCAACCCACCGATACTGTTCGCCGCATATTGTCTTTCAAAGGCGTATTGTACCTAAAACACCTTTTACGTGGTGTTAAATTGGGTCTATTTGATGATGTTGCAGCAATGACAAAGTTCCAGGAATGGCACAATGAACATGAAGCACAAATTACCCGCAGAAACGACGAGCACAAGAAGGCCGTAAGAGCAAAAAAAGTGTATACACCTGTTGTAAAAAAGGTGGAAACAGTAGAAGCTGCTCCTGAAGCCCCAACTGAAGAAGCTCCAGTTGAAGCATAGTGTAATACAGTATTATAAAGAAGTAATTCTTTAAACTGATTAAGTCCTGGCATTTTTGTCGGGACTTATTGTTTTTATAGGAATACAGTGCGGATATTTGTAAAGCATATCTGCCAAACATTTAATAGTAATTAATGAGTGAGTACATACATATAGGAAAATTAGTAGCCAGTTTTGGATTAAAAGGAGATTTGATTTTAAAACATGAGCTGGGTAAAAAAACGCCATTTAAGGGGATAGAAGTTTTATTTGTTGAAGAATCAAAAGGCAATTATTTACCTTATTTTATTGAATCGGCCCGAGCATCAAATGAAGAAGAAACTACTATTAAACTTGAAGGACTAAACACCAAAGAATCTGCAGCCAGATTAATCTCGCGTAATGCTTGGGTAACAGATACAGACTTTAGGTTATTGGTAGGAAAAACAGCGCCAATAGCATTGTTAGGTTATTTATTAATTAATGAAGGGGAGGAGTTAGCACCAATTGAAGAAGTAATTAATCAACCCCATCAAATTCTTTTACGCATCACTTTAAAAGAAAAAGAAGTGTTGATACCATTGCACGAAGCCACACTAAATAGAATAGACCATTTAAAAAAACAAGTACATGTTGTTTTGCCAGATGGCTTATTAGAAATTTATACCGACTAATTTTTTGCCAACCATTGCCCATGCCACACCATTTTGAAAATACCATTACAGTTTTGCCCGAACACCTCGACGATCAAAACCATGTAAACAATGTGATGTTTGTACAATTTATGCAAGACATAGCCATTCAACACTGGACAAGTATTGCACCGCCATCACTAAGCGAAGAAATTGTTTGGGTAGTAAAAAGGCATGAAATAGACTACCATGCGCCCGCTTTTTTGGGCGATGAATTAATATTAAAAACACATACTGGAGAAGCCACAGCAGTAACCTGGAATAGGCACCACCAAATAGTTAGAGCGAGTGATAACAAAATTTTAATCACTGCAAAAAGTTGCTGGGTATTGTTAGATAGAAAAACCGGAAGGCCCAAAAGAATCGATGATTCCATCAAACAAATTTTCGATTAAATTCCATCCTCAAAAATAATTTTTATAAAAGTCTACTTTTTTAGTAGGAAATTCATATTTTTGTAATTCTAAAAGCAATTATATGAGTTTACGTTTAGGGGATATCGCTCCCAATTTTCAAGCAGACAGTTCATTAGGCCCGATAGATTTTCATGAATATTTGGGTAGCAGTTGGGGTGTTTTGTTTTCGCATCCAGCCGATTTTACGCCAGTATGTACTACCGAATTAGGTAGAACCGCATCATTACACGAAGAGTTTGCAAAGCGCAATGTAAAAGTGTTGGCACTAAGTGTAGACAGTGCAGCAAGCCATTTAAATTGGATAAAAGACATCAATGAAACACAACATGTAACTGTTGATTTTCCTATCATAGCCGATTTAGATCGTTCAGTGGCCAATGCCTATGATATGATTCACCCAAATGCTTCAGAAACATTTACGGTTAGATCTTTATTTATTATTGGTGCCGATAAAAAAGTAAAATTATTTATCACTTATCCCGCATCTACAGGAAGAAATTTTACTGAGGTTTTGCGTGTAATAGATTCATTACAATTAACCGCCAATTACAGTGTAGCAACCCCTGCAGACTGGAAAGAAGGCGAAGATGTAATTGTGGTGCCAGCAATTAGTACAGAAGCTGCCATTGAAAAATTTCCAAAAGGCGTTAAAGTAATAAAACCTTATTTGAGATATACACCACAGCCAAATAAGTAATTTTTTTTGTTTGAGTTTAAATTTGATTATCGTAAGCGCTCCGAGATTTCGGGGCGCTTTTTTATGGTAGGTATACTCTAAATGGGTTTCGAAGAAAAATATGTGTATCGTTTGTATGCTAATGTTGTGCCATTCTTAAACACAATTTCTAAGCAGTTCAACATATTGATTTTATGCAATATTTAAATAAGTGGTTTTAGGTGTAGTGTAGTGTTTTTACTACACTATTTTAGTCTTTAGACTACATTGATTAATAATTATAAATTGTTTTTTTACAATGAATTTATAGAATTCAGTAAAAAAAACTGTACCACTAATCCCTTTTCTTTTATTGATTTTTTATTTTTTTCGTCCAGTATAGAATTAATTAAGTAATCAATATTGAAAATGAAACAATTTTACCCACTATTATTGTTAATGCTCTTAGTAGTTAGCTGTTCTAAAAACGACAGCGTTGACCCTATTACAGAGCGTAGTTCCTTTTTAGTAAGTAACAGTTCCAGCATTGGCAAATGGAAACTTACCGCGTTAAAAGTTGGAACTGCTGATCAAGCATTAACTGCCTCACAATCGGTGTATACAAAACGCTACACACCAGATAATAAATTTTCAGATACAGATGGTTTAGTAGGAACCTGGAGTATGCCAACGGCAGATCAATTGGTAGAAGTATTTACCAATTTCGGTTCTGGTGTTTCTGTAACCCAGGTATACAAAATTAATAGCGTTACCGCTTCTCAATTAAACCTAACCTATACTGTAAATGGCACAGAAATCACTGCAATCTATTCGGCTACTATGTAGTTTAGTGATTGTGCTATTGATTAGTACAACACTACCCGCTCAAATTCGTAATGCTTATAATATAGGCAGTATTGGCATGACGGGCACCATCAATCCTGTATTCTCTGGCCCTGTAGTAATAACAGGTGCTAATTGTTTTGTACTAACCAATGGGGTAAAAACATTCGACTTACCACAAGAAGGTTATTTTTCTACCGCATGTAAATTATTACTACAAGAAGAATCAGGATTACGTTTAACCTCATATCCGAATCCAGTTATTAATAACCTTACTGTTCAAACAACTAGTCAAACACAGTTACTAGCAGACAAGGAAATTCAGTTACAATTATTGGATGTTCAAGGACGGGTTATTCAAACCTATAATACCGATATCAAGGGCATTAACCTTGGTTACAAAATACCCATGAGCAATTTAGCAAGTGGCGGTTATTACATTAAAGCCATATCTGGCACAAACAATATTCAAGTACTCTCGATTATAAAATCAAATTAGCATGCTGCGTAAAATTTACTTTTTAGTTTTATTAATTACCTCATTTACTACTACAAAAATTATTGCTCAAACTACAGGCCCTGATGGTGTGATATTTCAGGCAGTTGCTACAGACCCACAAGGAAATCCTGCGGCCAACAGAACAATTTATATTAAAGATGCCATTTTGCAAACAACTGCAACAGGCACCGTAGTGTATAGTGAAACTTTTCAAGTAACAGCATCAAGCACTGGTGTGTTTACCATTGTTATAGGTAAAGGTCAAAGACTAAGCGGCCCAACATCAATAGCTAGTTTAGATTGGTCGGCAGGCCCCTACTTTTTAAATTTAAAAGCAGCCGTTGCACCATCATTACCACTAGCAAATTGGAATGCAGACCAACAGTATGTAGACATGGGTACTTCGCAATTTTGGACGGTACCATTTGCCTTATATGCAAGTAAAGTAGCAGGCTTTGATTTAAAATTAAATATTGCAGACACGGCAAATATGTTAAAGCCGTACATGAAAAGATCAGACACTGCAACACTATCTGCAAGAATTGATGCAACAAAATTAGCCGTTACACAAGAAACAACAAGAGCCACAGCAGCAGAGGCTTTAAAAGCAAATACAGCAGACGTTACAACGAGTTTAGCATTAAAAGCAAATATCAATAATCCAACCTTTACAGGAACCGTTGGTGGTATTGATAAAACAATGGTAGGGTTAAATAATGTAGACAATACTAGTGATGTAAATAAACCAATATCTACTGCTACACAAACAGCTTTAAATTTAAAAGCAAATACAACAGATGTAACAACAAGCTTAGCATTAAAAGCAAATATTGCATCACCAACTTTCACTGGAACAATTGGTGGAATTACCAAATCAATGGTTGGTTTGAATAATGTTGATAATACAAGTGATATAAATAAACCAGTATCAACTGCAACGCAAACTGTTTTAGACTATAAAGCAAATTCTTCAGATGTAACAACAGGTCTTGCATTAAAAGCGCCTATTAACAATCCGATATTCACTGGAACGGTTGCTGGCATTGACAAAACAATGGTAGGATTAGGGAATGCAGATAATACGAATGATGCAAATAAACCAATATCAACTGCAACACAAACGGCGTTAAATTTAAAAGCACCAATTGAGTCACCAACATTTACAGGCATTGTGACAGGCATTGATAAAACGATGATAGGTTTAAATAATGTAGACAATACAAGTGATGCAAATAAACCAGTATCAACTGCCACACAAACTGCATTAGATTTAAAAGTGACCACAACAGATGCATTGTCAAGCCTTGCATTAAAAGCAAATATTGCCTCGCCAACTTTCACAGGAATCGTAAGTGGCATTACAAAATCAATGGTAGGTTTAAGTAACGTAAACAATACAACGGACTTATTAAAACCAATTAGCACAGCAACACAAACTGCATTAGATTTAAAATCGAATTCAACAGATGTAACAGCAAGTCTTGCATTAAAAGCAAATCTTGCCTCACCAACATTTACAGGAACAGTTATTGGGATTACTAAATCAATGGTAGGATTAGGCAATGCAGATAATACAACTGATTTATTAAAACCAATTAGCACAGCTACACAAACTGCATTAGATTTAAAATCGAATTCAACAGATGTAACAGCAAGTCTTGCATTAAAAGCAAATCTTGCCTCACCAAC
>CAIKZP010000037.1 GCA_903831935.1 uncultured Bacteroidota bacterium
CAATCAGAAATTTATTTGAAAATAATGATATCAGGAGAAACCACTGTATCACTTACGTTTTTAGCTAGGTCACGTGCCCAAAATTTAAAATAACAAGTGTCGTTTTTATTTCCAGGACAACCAGGTAAAATAGGATAGCTTACATTCAAATTGGTTCCAACACTATAACCTATTTCAAAAATTCCTTTTAAATTTGGTGTAACATTAAAGCTTGGAATTTTAGTTCGATCAGAAAAATTGGTACAAGTTTTAGTTCTGGTAATTTTTTGAACCCAGATACTATCTTGTAAATCACCTTGTTTGTCGGTAAATTCAAGACTAAAAACAATACTACTACCATTGGCAAAACTAGTTGCATTAACAGTTTTGAATGTTAAACTTGGCTTGGTATTATAAGTATCTTTTTTACAGGCACAGAATACCAAGGTTATTGCCAGAACTAAACCTATTTTTGTCTTCATTCGTTTCGCTTACAAATCAAATTTAGTTAAAACATTACAATACATAGCAGTGCTACCATTCGATGTTAACAATATTTTCTCAGAGTCGGCCCAGAATTTTCAGGAACGGGCCTTAAAACTGTTCAATTGGCAGTATTTAAACAACCCAGTTTATAAACAATGGTGCGATTTAACCATTAGTGGGCCTTCGTCTATTCAAACAATTACACAAATTCCAGCCTTACCCGTTGGATTTTTTAAAACGCATACTGTAGTAAGTACTGATTTTCCTTTGGATTCATTTTTTGAGAGCAGTGGCACCACTCAAACAAGTAATAGTAGACACTGGGTAAAAGACCTTGAATTGTATCGTTTGAGCTTTAATAAAGCATTTGCTATGTATTATGGCGATGTAAAGGATTGGTGCATTATAGGACTTTTACCGGCCTATTTAGAAAGACAAGATTCTTCGTTAGTGTTAATGGTAGATGAATTGATTAAGCAATCTGGCCACCAACACAGCGGATTCTACTTGTATGAACACGAAAAGCTAGCTGCAACACTAGCTTTGTTAGAAGCGGCAAAACAACCTACTCTTTTAATAGGGGTAACTTTTGCCTTACTAGATTTTGCTGAAAATTGGCCGCAGCCATTGCACTATACCACTATTATGGAAACCGGTGGCATGAAAGGACGGCGCAAAGAAATCACGCGCGCCGAAGTACATGAAGTATTAACCACTCAGTTTAAAGTGCCCACTATCCATTCTGAATATGGCATGACAGAATTATTAAGTCAGGCTTACTCAAAAGGAGATGGTAGATACCACTGTCCACCTTGGATGAAAGTATTGGTTCGCGACGAAGAAGATCCAATGCAAGTGAAAACAATTGGGAGAGGGGTGTTGAATATTATTGATTTGGCAAATGCTTATAGTTGTGGCTTCATTGCTACAGATGATATGGGAATTGTGTATGATGATGGAAGTTTTGAAGTGTTTGGTAGACTAGACAATAGTGATATTCGAGGATGTAGTTTGATGGTATTGTAGTTTTGGGATTTTTTTTTCAAATAAATAAGTAATAAGGTTGCGGCTAATTAAAACAAGTATAATGCCGTAATGAAAAAATAATTGACATTACTTTTTCAAATTCTAGGCTTAGTTTAATGCTATTATACGTAACGCGATATAAGGTTTTAAGGGTAAGCTGATTTTTTTTCTATCCTTGTCAAAAAAACGATAATCTTCTAATGTTGCGGTTTCAAATACTTCAGATACTGGCGTAATTGTCATATTCCAAGTGTCGATAATTTCTACTTTGAATTTTTTTCCACTAACCAATTTATTAAATGAGCCATTCTTTTGTGGAAGATTAAAGTACCAATTTTCATTCATCTCTTTTCCGAAATAAATTAAATAATTACCATTACCGCTCGATGCTGTTTTTAAATCACGACTCACATCAGCAGCTTCCAATGGGCCTGATGCTGCTTCTAATATTTCTCTCAAAAAGCCAGCTCTTTTCCAACTAGTACCTTTCCATTCTCCCCCTTTTGCCCAAAAAATAGTATCGTTTGCGTCTTTGTACATGTATGTTTCGCCATGTGTTACATAAGTGCCTGCAATAACTCCCATCCACATTAAGTAAGTCATATATTCGCCGCTATATCTACCCCATCTCGCACTTAAGTTTCCTTCGTAACCCACTTCGTCGTATATGATTGGTTTGTTATACGCATTGCGAAGAATAGGGGCTGCTCCCCAATGCATAACGGGTGCTTCGTCTTGGATACTAGCATGCGTAAAACAGGGAAGCCAATATTCGATATATTTTGCAGTACTGCCATGTATCGATTCTAAATGATGGTATGGATCTGTTTGCGCAACAGATTGCGACAAATTAATCCATTCATCATGTGTTTTGTATTTTACTAAATCCCACTCATTGGCAATAGACCACCACACATTTTTGAAAGCACCTAATCTGGCAATAACGTATTTGATGTATTTTAAATTTACATCCATGGGTAATGAATCAAAACCCCAGCGACCTTTATCGTAGGGATGAAATAAAATTAAATCGGCTTCTATACCAAGTTGGTTTAGAGCGTCGATTTGTTTTTCTAATTCCTGAAAAAAGGCTGGATTAAAACTAGTTAAGTCCCAAACTTTTTTATCAGTTCCATCAATTCTTTTTGCAACACTTTTAACAGGGTAAGGATAAATTTCTGGCTCTTCTTTTACTAAATTATAATCTTTCGGAAACACACACATCCGTAATTTATTGAAGCCCGATTTTTTTAATGATTGCAATGTTAGTTGCTGTACTGCTTTACTCATATGGTTCCATGCATAAGCCGTAGTACCTACTGGATAATACTGTTTGCCATCTGCATATTTAAAATGATAGGTATTACTAATCTTAACCATACCATGATTATTTCCGCTTGCCTCAACACAATTGAAGCTACCTTTCTGATTGTTAAGTTCTTTGATATTGCTAGTAGTAACATATTGCCAGTTACCTGTTTTTGCAGGCATAAATCGAATTTTAAACGAATTGTTTCCATCAAAAAATCCATCAACAGTATAGGTAGTGTCTTTGTTACTAAATTTTGCAGATAATTGAATATTGGCAAAAGCGTTTCCATTGGTTTGATAAACAAATGTTGCTTCAAACCGGTTCCATTTTTGAACTGATTCTTGTGCATATCCAATAAAACTGAAAAGGATCAATAAAATAGAGATTGATAAAACGAGGCTTGATTTTCTATTCATTTTTTATTTTTAAGCGATTGTTTTAATTTTTTTTAAGGCCTTTTAATTTCTTTTTGCCATCCTTGGTATTGTTTAATTACATCGGTATGCAACAAGGGGGTATAATATTTTTTATTAGGCATTATTTTTTTCAAAGCATCAATATTGTCGTATATACCAATGGTAAGCCCGGCTAAAAAGGCAGCACCTAATGCAGATACATCTGGCATTCCAATAGTAGCCACATTTTTATTAAGCAAGTTGGCAATAAATTGCATAATAAATTCATTATTGGTAATGCCACCATCTGCATTTAATTCTTTTAATGAAATTTGTGCGTCTTTTTCCATGGCAGTAATCACGTCCATTATTTGATAGGGGATAGATTCTAAGGCGGCTCTTACAATATGATTTTTGGTGGTGCTAAAACTAATTCCCGACAACGAGGCTCTTCTTTCCATTTTCCAATGGGGTGATCCCAATCCACTAAATGCAGGAATTAAATAAACGCCACCATTGTCTGAAACGGCATTTGCCATGTTTTCAGTTTCTATACTATCTGAAAATAAATTCAATTCATTTTTTAACCATTCAAGGGTAGCGCCACATGAAACAATTACGCCTTCATAAGCATAATCAATTCTATTTTCAATACTCCAGCAAACAGTGGTCACCATGCCATTTTTTGAAATCATTGGTTGATTGCCAATATTCATTAATACGCTACAACCAGTGCCCATTGTAGCTTTTGCTGTGCCAACATCAAAACATCCTTCTCCAAATGCAGCCGCATGAGAATCACCAATTAATGCAGCAATAGGAATAGCGTTTAAAAACAAATTATTTACTGTTGTAGTTCCAAAATAACTAGCCGATGCTTTGATGGTAGGTAAATTAATACCTGTTAATCCATAGGCTTCAATTAATTCATGATCCCACTGCAAAGTATGCAAGTTAAAAAACAAGGTGCGTGATGCATTGGTATGATCTGTTGCGTATTCTTTACCATTGGTTAATTTATAAAGTAACCAGGTGTCAATTGTGCCAAAATAAGCAGTTCCATTTTTTATTGTCAATTGAATATTAGCATTGTGTTTAAATAGCCAAATTAGTTTTGATGCAGAAAAATAAGGGTCAATTACCAATCCTGTTTTTTGCTGAATAGTTTCGGCTAATCCATTTTGTTTAAGTTGCTCACATTCATATATTGACCTTTTGCATTGCCATACAATTGCAGGATGTATAGGGTTTCCTGCTTTATCCCAAATAACAAATGTTTCTCTTTGATTAGATATACCAATAGTTGCAATATCATTTTTGTCAAAACCTTTTTCCTCGAATGCTTGTAAACACTTACTTACAGATGTGAATACATTTTGTAAAATTCCTTCAGGATCTTGTTCTACATATCCATTCTCAAAATAATTGGTATGTAAAGGTGCTGACCCTTTTGCAATGGCATTTCCATTAATATCAAATACCAATGATTTGGTTGCACTAGTGCCTTGGTCTATTGCTAGTATGTACTTATGTTTATTCAAAATAGATTATTCTTTTTTATCACCAATTTTGTCAATAATTACTGCTAATAAAATAACAGCACCTTTCACTACTTGTTGCCAAAATGGTGAAACATTTAATAATACCAATCCATTATTTAAAACACCTATAATAATAGCGCCAATTACGGTGCCCCATATACTGCCTCTGCCGCCGTTTAATGAAGTGCCTCCAATAACTACTGCAGCAATGGCGTCTAATTCATAACTTATGCCAGCATTGGGTTGTGCAGAATCTAATCGAGAAGTAACAATAATACCGCCTATTGCGGCAAGTGTTGCACCTAAACTATATACGATTAATTTTACCCGATTAATGCTAATGCCAGAAAGTTTCGCCGCATTTTCATTGCCACCAATGGCATAAATATATCTGCCTAGTTTTGTTTTTTTAGTTATAAAAACGGCAATTAAAACAACTACAGTTGCAATCCATACTGGTATTGGTATGCCAATAAAAGAACCAGCTCCAATGAATGCAAAACTAGTTCCAAGGTTGCTAATTGGGTGTCCTTCTGTATACAACATAGTAAATCCTCTTGCTATAGTTAACATAGCAAGTGTTGCAACAAATGGGGGTACTTTAAATTTTGTAATTACCAATCCATTAAAGAAACCTAAAAATGCGCCAATAATAATGGCACAAAGGATAGCTCCTAATAAAGTGAATCCCACAAATAAATCTAGTGTTGGAAATTGCCATCCATTTTTTAATAAACCAGCAGTAATTGCGCCACATAGCGCCAAAACAGACCCCACCGATAAGTCAATACCTGCGGTAAGTACAATCATGGTCATGCCCGTTGCAACACATATATTTACTGCTATTTGTCGTAATACATTAACGCCATTTGATGCCGTGAAAAATTTGTTAGATAACAAACTTAAAACGATGCACAAAATAATAAGTGCTATCAATGACTGAAACTTGTTTAAGTTGTTTTTATAATTATTGGCCGTCATTCGCAGATAGTTTAATTTTTTTGAATAGCATAGGTTAATATTTCTTGTTCGCTAGTTTCATTAATTTTTAAATTGGCAGTTATTTCTCCTTCACACATTACTATAACACGGTCTGCAACAGCTAAAATTTCTGGTAATTCAGACGATGCCAATATAATGCCCATTCCTTCTGCAGATAAGTTTTTTATTAATTGGTAGATTTCTGATTTGGCTTGAATATCTATTCCACGGGTTGGTTCATCTAGTAATAAAACTTTTGGATTTGTTGCTAACCATTTTGCTAGAACCACTTTTTGCTGATTTCCCCCACTTAATTTTTCTACCGATTTGTTGTTTTCAGCTGTTTTTATGGATAGTTTGCTAATGTATTTTTCGGTTAGATCTTTTTCTTTTCTACCAATGAGTAAAAGGCCCCATTTTTCTAATTTTTCTAGTATGCTTAAACTGATATTTTTACTGACTGACTGATTTAAAATTAAGCCTTGTAGTTTTCTGTCTTCAGGTACTAATGCAATGCCTACCTTAATAGCATCAGCAGGCGAACTAATTTTTTTGAATTCATTTTCTATACAAATAGTACCCTTAGACTTTTTTGGATGCAAGCCAAAAAGAACTTCCATTAATTCTGTTCTTCCTGCGCCCATCAAACCATATATTCCAAGGATTTCACCTTTGTATAATGAAAATGAAATATTACTCAGTAGCATGTTTAATTTGATAGTTGGATGTTGTAGTTCTATACCTTTTGCGCTGAGTAAAACAATATTGCTTTTTGTATCTAGATTTTTCTTTTGAACCTTTAGTTCTCTTCCAGACATTTGTTGAATGAGTGATTCTTGAGTTGCTTCTTGCATAAGTCCAGCAGCTATATTTGTGCCGTCTCTTAAAACAACAAAATTGTCGGCAATTGCAAATAGTTCTATAAACTTATGAGAAATGTATACAATCGTTTTTCCTTCGTTTTTTAATTGTGCAATTATTGAAAATAAATTAGTTACTTCTTTATCGCTAATAGCTGAAGTTGGTTCATCCATTATAATTACTAACGCATTGGTATGTAGTGCTTTGGCAATTTCTACAAGTTGCTGCTGACCTATTTTTAAATTTTCAATTTTAGTATTCGGATCAATTAAAAAATTTAATCTTTCAAGCAGCTGTTTTGATAGGTTATTCATTTTGTTTTTGTCCAACATGCCAAATGAATTAGTCAACTCTTTTCCTAAAAAAATATTTTCTGCAATGCTTAAATAGGGTACTAGATTTAATTCTTGGTGTATAATAGCAATGCCTGCATTTTCTGCATCTTTTGTTCCTGAAAATTTTATTGAATTTCCTTGATAAATAATTTGGCCTTCGTATTGAGTATACACCCCAGAAAAAATTTTCATTAGAGTAGATTTCCCTGCGCCGTTCTCGCCTATAATAGCATTTACTTTTCCTGGATACAATGTAAGATTGATATTGGATAGCGCGTGAATACCCGAAAATTGCTTTGATATGTTTTTTGCTTCTAGCATTTAATTTACTATTTGTATGCGAACAGGAAGTAATTCCAATCCATTCCATTTAATATGTGCCTTATTCAACTCAACAGCGCCTATAATAGTAAGCGTTTGTCCTTTTTTTACCATTTTCTTAAATGATGTTAATACATAAGTTCGAACAATTTTATTTAGTTCTTCTGAGATGCTATTTAATTCTGTTGTATTAGGAAAGTCCGATATGGCAACAAGTTCTGAAGCGTCTCTAATAGCATTTCCATAGATATATTCAGTAGCAATGGTTGCTGTATCTGATCCTGGCAATTGAATAGTTACTTCATCTTCATAAACACTTAAAACAGTTGCTTTTGTTTTTATTAGTGCATACCGATAATTGCCAATTCCCATTGCATTTGTATGTTTTTTTAATGCATCAGCCTCATTGTTATTAACAGCCTGTTTAAGTTGGCTAAAATCAATGGAACTATCCACTTTTTGCGGCATTTTTTCTTCCCATAAAATTTTAGAAAAAAGCGCTGCATTAAACTTTTCAGTACTTAGTTTATTAATGTCACTTAATTTTTTAAAGTAAACTGAATTATAACCTACTATTAAAAGGATTAGTAAGTAGATAATATATTTTATTAATTTTTTCATCAGGGTCATTTATTTTTTGCCGTATGCTATATAGTCTGATATGTTTTTTGAAGTAACTAGTTCAACTGCAACAGGTATTTTTTTAGGAAAATCTCTTCTGCCTTTAATATATTCATCTGCAAATTCGGCAGCAGTTTCAGCCATTACTTTTGGAAATTGCATGCCGGTTGCTGCAATTTTGTTTTCACCAATAGAGGTGATTACATCTTCGGCACCATCAAAACCATATACTTTAATTTTGTCAGCTTTTCCAACAGATACCAATGCTTGGTATGCACCACTTGCCATACCGTCGTTTCCACAAAAAACTGCTTCAATATCTGGATGTGCTTGTAAAATAGATTCCATTACTTCCATTGCTTTATTTCTATCAAAATCTGCACTTTGCTGTGCTACCATTTTTAAGCCTGGGTAATTATCAACCACACTATGAAATCCTTTAGATCTTGCCCATGTATTATTGTCTCCAACTATTCCTAACAGTTCAACATAATTTCCTTTTTTATGTAATTGTTGTGTAAAATATTTTCCTATTGCTACAGCGCCAGAATAACTGTCGGATAATATTTGCGAAGTAGGTGCTTCAATAGAATTAATTTCTCGATCCATACAGAAAACAGGTATGCCTGCTGCTTTAGCTTTTAAAACATTTGAAATTGACCCATTGGCATCTGTAGAATTAAATAGGATGGCTTCATAACCAGATACAATGATGTTTTCGAAATGATCTGATTCTAATGCAGTATTGTTTTGCGAATCATAAATTTTTGTTTCGTATCCTAGGGATTTTGCTTTTGCTGCTGCCGTTTCAGCTAAAAAAACAAACCAAGGATTATTTAGCGTAGAAACTACAACAGCAATACTATGCTTTTTAGATGCCTTTTTTTTGTTACTACATTTTATAAAGAATGTAGGTATGAAAAATAATAGCAATGTGAGGTTTCGCAATCGTTTATTCATGAATGATTTTTTATTGTTAGGTCCAATTGATTTTTATGGCAAAAAATAATTGGTTTATTTTCTTAATAATAATTTTACTTGTGCTGCAATACCTTGTTCACTTATTCCGTAATGATTAAAAATTTCTTCTTGAGATCCCGTTACAGTATACTCGTCTGGAATCCCCATTATTTTAAATGGTTTAGCAAATTGCTGCTGTATTAAATAAGAGGCACAGGCTTCACCTAATCCTCCGTTTACACTATGTTCTTCAATGGTAATGATTGCGCTACATTTTTTTGCAATTTTATCTAATATATTAGTGTCGAGTGGTTTAATTGTATGCATACTAATTACAGATACATTAATGCCCTCTGCTTTTAATTTATTAGCAGCTTCTAATGCAGGATAAACAGTTTCTCCTGTTGCAATTATGGCAATATCTTCACCTTCAGTGATGGTTCTAGCTTTTCCAAATGCAAATACATCATCATTATTTGATTTTAAAAAGGGCATCGGCTTTTTTCCAAACCTTAAATAGACAGGTATATTTGAATTAGCCGCTAGTTCAATTGCTTTTTCAGTTTCAAAATTATCGGCTGGGGCAACAATTATTATATTATTGATGGCCCTAAGTGCAGCATAATCATGTAGGCTATGGTGCGTGCTTCCAAGTGCGCCATAACTTACTCCTGCGCTAATGCCAATTGCACTTACAGGATTATCACTATAAGCAATATCATTTTTAATTTGTTCCAATGCTCGAGCCGTTAAAAAACAAGCAGGAGAAACAGCAAATACTTTTTTTCCGCAAGCAGCTAATCCTGCTGCTACCCCTACTAAATTTTGTTCTGCTATTCCTACTTCTACAATTTGATTAGGAAATTTATTGCCAAAAGGCACCAGTTTTCCTGATCCTCTGCTATCACTAGTAACTGCTATAATATCCCTATCGTTTTGGGCTAAGCGTTGCAAGGTCTCAGAAAAAATTTCGAGATTTGCTTTATGATGATTTGTATTAATCTGCTCAGTCATTCTCTATTAAGGTTAATGCGTAATCCAATTCTTGTTGGGCTAACAAATATTGTGCAGCCGAAGGAACACCATGATGCCATTTAATTTCGTTTTCCATAAAGCTTACACCTTTCCCTTTATTGGTGTTTGCAATAATTACAGATGGCTTTCCTTTTTCAAAAGGTAAACTACTAAAAGCGTCTTTTAATGCATCAATATCATTGCCGCTGATTTCTTTTACTGCCCAACCAAAACTTTCAAATTTTTTATTTAAAGGATCGGTATTACAAACTTCTGCAGTAGTGCCAGTTATTTGTAAATTATTTTTATCAATGATGGCGCAAAGGTTGTCTAGCTTGTATTTGGAGGCGCTTAAAGCAGCTTCCCAATTAGAACCTTCTGGCAATTCGCCATCTCCTAATAGTGTGAATACGCGATATTCTTTTTCATCCATTTTAGCGGCAATAGCCATGCCAACACAAATGGGTAATCCATGACCAAGTGCACCCGTATTTTGTTCAACCCCATTTACTTTTTTGGTAGGATGACCAATGTATTTCGATTGGTACTGACACATGGTATTTAAGTCAGATTCATTAAAAAATCCTTTATCAGCAAGTGTAACATACAACGCTTCAACACAATGTCCTTTACTTTGAACATATCTGTCTCTATTTGGTGAAGAAAAATTTTCTGGCGAAACATTCAGCACCACATTATACAATACATTTAATATATCAATACACGACAAACTACCACCAGTATGTCCTGCTTTTGCTTGGCTGATATATTGCAATATTTTTTTGCGATATATTACTGATTTTTGTTTTAACTCTTTTGATGTTATTGACACTTTATACATTCTAAAACACTATTTCAATTTAATAACTATGCATGCGTATATGTTTCCCATCCCAAATAATTTTCAAAAGCCTCTTTTAAAATACTAGCGGTTTTACTTGCATTCATTACAACATGGTGTTCAAATCCATTTCTACACACATATTGCATGAGTCCTTGAAGGTTATTTATTTCTGCTACTGCTCTGTTTCCAAAGGTGTTCAACGCATCATTTGTTAATTCGCCTTCTCCAATATATGCTTTGATGATTCCTTTGCAGTCGTCGGTACTAATTCTACCATAAGTCAAAGGCATTGCAGGTGTTCTTCCGTCTAATGCTCCATACGTATTTTCGGTACCAACAGATGTTCCTAGAATTGGTGCGGTACTAATTGTGATATCTGGTAAAAAAGATTTTGCCCAGTTGCCACAATGGAATAATACACACTTTGTGTCGTCATCTGCGTAGTTATTATTCCAGTCAACTAGTGCAGAGGGAGTTCCACTTGCTAGTTGCATGGCATACATACTAAGTGTTCCTGTTACATCAACTTCGCAGGCGCTTGGAAGCATGTTTTCGCTCATCATACTCATACTGGTACATACGTTACAGCCATAATTTTGTTGTAATGAAGTCCAGCATTGAATAGCAGAAGCATCTAAATAATTCTCTTCCATAAAGTTAGCGAGCACAACATCTAATTTAGCAATCTGTACTAATTTATCGGGAGGAGTTAATCCTGTATTTGTATAGGCATGAATTTTTTCTAATTTTTCTTTTACTGCTGCGTCGTTGGCCGTAAGTTTATTTGCATTACCTAAAATTTCTGATAGGTCCACAGTAGTAACTGAAATGCCATTTCGTTGTAATATTTTTTCGCTGTAACGTACTGTATTAAAAGCACCTGGTCTTGCACCAACTGCACCAATTCGCACTTTTCGCAAGCCTTTTACTACACGGCATACCGCTGTAAAATTCGATAAATCAGCTATAAATGAAGCATCTGTTGGTCTAACTACATGCTTAGTGGTTAATGTATATTTGATGCCAAACTGGTATAAATTATTACATACAGAAATTTTACCGCACCAAGCATCTCTTCTATTAACAACATCCATTTTGCCTAAATCATCGGGATAGGCTTGTATTAAAACTGGTACATTTAGTCCCGACCATTTGATGGTTTCGGCAACTCCTTTTTCGTCTCCAAAATTTGGAAGAACAACCAATATGCCATCTATTTCATGAGCATGTTTGTTAAATAAAGCGGCACATTTTTGCGCCTCAGCAAAAGTTTCAACTCCACCCAATTTAGTATCGGCATCACTTAATAATATAGGATTGATATTTAGTTGTTTGAAGAGATCGAGTATTTCTGTTCTAGCTTCTGCAACTAGCTTGTCGGGAAAAAAATCACGGTTACCAATAATAATTCCTAATGTGGTGTTTTTTTTATTTGTCATAATTAATTACTTGCAATGATTAATTCAATTTCGTTATCCTTAAATACTTGTTTGTGTTTTTCTTCTATACCTGCATCTGTTATGATAAAATCAATTAAAGACAATGCTCCTAAACTTGCAAAAGCGGCTTTTCCTATTTTGGTGGAATCTGCTAATAGATAAGTTGTTTCTGCTGCTTCAATCATGGCTTTTTTTACAACAATATCGCTGATACTTGGGTAGGTTAGACCTGCTTTCATTGAAATTCCAGCAGTTGCTAAAAATAATTTTTGTACATGTAGTCCTTTAAAAAAATCGGCTGCTTTTTGACCAGTTAATGAAAGTGTAGGCGGCTTAAATTCTCCGCCAGTAACAATTACATCAATACCAGGTTCTGCACCCAACATTAATGCAATGTTTAGGGCATTTGTAATTACCCTAAGTCCTTTCATACCTTTTAATTTTTTTGCAACTTCAGTGGTGGTAGAACCTGAGTCTAGAATAATCGTGTCACCTGGTTCAATAAATTCAATGCATTTTTTTGCAATCAATTCTTTTTTGTCGAGGTTATCTTGGTGTGCAAGTGAAAATGTTTGCACTTGGTCTTTGATGTTTTTAATATAAGCACCTCCATGCTCACGCGTAATAGATCCATCTTTTTCTAATTTCTCAAGGTCCTGCCGTATAGTTACTTCAGTGACTTTAAAAATTTTAGCCAGATTAAGCACTTTGGCGGATCCGTCTTCGCGTAATAATTCTAGTATTTTATCTCGTCTATGTGTGGCAAGCATGTCTGCTATTTGCTCTAAAATAGGCAAATAAGGCAAAAAAACAAAAATAAACACAAATAATCGTAAATATTATCTGTTGTAATATTAATGCAAGCCTTCATTGGCTTTCCAATTTTTTACTGTTTCCCAAGCAATTTTCTGTAAAAACATTGCTTCATCTTTTGAAATACCTATTGGAAAATAAGTGTAACCCAGTGGGCTTTCTTGAAATATGGTTGCATAAATAACACAAACTGCTAAATAAGTGCCATGAATACTTGCATGCTCTTTATCGGGTCCTAACATGGCAATTGAGGGATTTGCCTTTAATGCGTTTTCAAATGCAATGCCAACTGGGGCTACTGGGATACCTAATTTTTTACTGATAGATTTATGTGCTTCTGTAATTTGATGTAAGTCAATCCAGTTTAATCTTTCGTAAGGCCAAGCCATATATAATAAGGTTTTGCTGCCCGCTAGTTTTATTTCAGTATTAAACTTGCTAGCAAACTCATAAAAGGGCTCAACACTGTGTTCGGTAAGTTCTGGTATATCTTCTTGAAGAATTGTTAAGTTGTAGCCTCCATTGTTAATAGAGTCGTGAACCCAGGCTAACTCATTTAAGATTTTTAAAGTGGCTCCGCCTTTAGTTGCTTTATTGGCAATGATAATATTAGGAGTAGGTGCAGATGCTGCAAGGGCAACTATGTGTTTTTCAATCCCTCCGTTCCGATAGGTTAAGCTATTGCCAATGAATAATAATTTCTTTGGTGCATTAAGTGATTGCGCAAATGGCTGAAAATGAATAGCAGCAACCAAAAAAGCAATTAATAAAAATGTACGTTCGATTTTTTTTGGGGAATATTTAATCATTGATTTTAAAGATTAATGGGTCAATTTTATTAATGTTGTATAAACAGTTCAACTTATAAATAATAATGGCTAACTCTTTTTATTTCAATCTCAATTTATACTGAAAAATTAAAACCATGACTAAAAAACTCTTTGGAATGCTTGTATTGCTTATTTTATGTTCAACTGGATATGCTCAGTCAAGTAAGGAATTCTTTGATAGGGCAATGATTAAATATCGGTTAGAAGATTATGCAGGTGCCATTCAAGATTATAACGAAGGAATTGATTTTGCACGCATTAATCAGTATCCAGCCAATAAAAAAAATCAGGCTAATCCTTTATACGACAAAACACTTGCGGCTGCCTATTTAAAAAGGGGATTATGTAAGATTAAATTAAAAGATAAAAAAGGTGCTTGTATTGACATTAATAAAGCGGCCGATATGGGTGATAGAAAAGCATACAAAGAGAAAGAAAAATATTGCGATAAATAGTGCTCAATTGCACATTATAATTAAAAAATTAACGGCAAAAAAGGGTATAAAGATTTTCAAAACCTAATTTTTGTCATTTTCTGCCCAAAATATTGGTTTAACTTTACTTAGTGAAAAAGCTAATAACCATATTCTTTTTGCTCATTTACAGTTTTGCAACAGTTGGTGCAACTGTTCGAGTGCATTATTGTATGGAGAAATTTGTTGGATTTGAATTGTTTCACAGCAATAGTGCTAAAGATAAATGTGCCAAATGCGGCATGAAAAAAAGTACAACAAAAAAAGCTTGTTGTAAAGATGAAACCAAACAAATTAAAATTGAAAAAGAATACAAACTAACAGAGTCGGTTAATAAATCATTTGTTGTTTTTTCTCAAAAAAATGTTTCTTTTAAATTATATTCTTTTTCAGAACCTTTAGAAATAACAGGTAAATTTTATCATGCACCTACTTTCTCTTTAGCAAAGACGGTTCCTATTTATGTCTTTGATTGTACCTATAGAATTTGATTTTCGTAATTGTGTTATAATTATTAATAACTGAATGCTTGTAATTCAGTTATTGGATTAAATATCAATTAATGAAACTTATATGAAAATCAAATATTTTTTTATTTTTTTATTTTTAACAGGATATAGCATTCAGCTACTTGCTCAGGATACAAATCAATCACCATTTACTATTATATCATTTAAGGTCTTTGGTGCATGTGAACAGTGTAAAGACAGAATTGAAACGACTTTAAAAATTAAAGGCGTGAAAAATGCCAACTGGAATGTAGACACTAAACAATTGGCTTTAGAATACAATCCTGTCGTTATTTCTTTAGAAAAAATTGAAAATAAAATTGTGGCGGTAGGACATGATTTGGTAAATAAAAAAGCCAAAAATATTATTTATAAAGCCTTGCCTAGCTGCTGTCATTATCGAGAATTAGTACCAGAAATCAATACAGCTGCTTCTATTGATTCTATTAAAAATATAGTAGCACCAATTAATTTTAATAATGCTTCTTTTATAAAGGGAATAGTTCTCCAAGAAACCAATACTGGAAAATTAAATCCGCTTTTTAATGCAAGTATATACTGGCTAGGAACCAATACTGGCGTATTTACAGATAGTGTAGGTGTTTTCTCTATATCACCAAATACCAATAGCTCTAAATTAGTAATTAGTTATGTTGGGTATAAGTCAGACACAATAGATATTGCATCAAATAACGAGTTAAAAATATTTTTAGCTTCAAAAAAACAGTTGTCTGAAATTACGGTTTTCAGCAAACAAAAAACAGCTTATTTTTCGCCACTTGCTACTATAAGAACAGAAGTAATGACAGGTGGTGAATTGTTAAAAGCAGCCTGCTGTAATTTAAGCGAGAGTTTTGAAACCAATCCTTCAGTTGATGTTTCATACAATGATGCAGTAACAGGGTCTAAGCAAATTCAATTGCTTGGATTGAGTGGTAATTACACACAACTAACTGTTGAAAATTTACCAGGTCCTAGAGGATTAGCAACACCACTTGGTTTAAATTCTATTGCTGGTCCTTGGATAGAAAGTATACAACTAACAAAAGGTGTTGGATCTGTAGCAAATGGGTTTGAAAGTATTGCAGGTCAAATTAATGTTGAATTGAAAAAGCCTGAAAATGCCGAGCAATTACTAGCAAATATTTATGTAAATGAATTGGGTAAAACAGATTTAAATATAAATCTTTCTACAAAGCTCAGTAGTAAATGGTCTAGCGGATTATTATTACACGAAGATTTTTTAAATAATAGCCAATTAGATTTTAATAAAGATGGTTTTAGAGACTTGCCAACAGGTAATCAATTCAGTTTGGTAAATCGTTATAAATACGATAATAGTAAAGGACTTTTATCGCAATTTGGCATTATAATATTTAAGGATGATCGGGTAGGAGGACAAACTAGTTTTAATGAAAAAACCGATATTAATTCAACCATTAAATATGGCTTAGGAATTAATACGCAGCGCTATGAGGCTTTTGGTAAAATAGGCTATGTATTTCCGCAACAGAAATATAAGAGTATAGGGCTACAATTAGCTGCAATTGACTACACGCAAAATTCTTATTTTGGTTTTACCAATTACAATTCAAAACAGCAGAGTTTTTATAGTAATTTAATTTATCAATCTATTATTAACTCTACCATTCATAAATTCAGAACAGGCTTAAGTGTGCAATACGACCATTATAATGAAGATGCTAAGTTGTTAAATTATAATAGAAAAGAATTGGTTGCCGGAGGTTTTTTTGAATACACTTTTACGCCTTCAGAAAACTTTAGTGCAGTTGCTGGAATTAGGGCCGACAATAATAATTTATATGGTGCTTTTTTAACACCAAGGTTGAATTTGCGTTATGAGCCAATTAAGGGAACTATCATTAGAACTAGTGCAGGTAGGGGTCAACGAACAGCCACAATTTTTGCCGAAAATAATAGTGTGTTTGTAAGTGCTAGACAAGTAAATATAATATCTAACAATTCCAATAATGCATATGGATTAAATCCTGAAGTTTCATGGAATAAAGGCATTAGCATTGAGCAACAATTCAAATTATTTCAAAATAATGCAACACTTAGTTTCGATTATTTTAGAAATGATTTCACTAATCAAGTTGTTGTAGATCTTGAAAATGCTAGAGAAGTAAAATTCTATAATTTATTAGGGAAATCATACTCAAATAGTTTTCAAGTAGAGTTAACAAGTCAATTGGTTAGTAAAATAGATGTACGATTGGCCTATAGGTATTTTGATGTGAAGCAAACCTATAGTGGTCAATTATTAGATAAACCATTTGTGGCAAAAAATCGCGCTTTTTTAAGCCTAGATTATGCAACTACTAATGGCTGGAAGATTAATTATACCATTACTTATAATGGAAAGAAAAGACTTCCAAACACCAATGCAAACCCAGCAGCATTTCAATTGCCCACTTATTCGCCAGATTATTTTTTAATGAATATGCAAGTGACAAAAAAGTTCAATAAAAAAATGCCAATGGAGGGTTATATTGGAATAGAAAATGCCAGCAATTATTTTCAGCAAAATGCAATTATTTCGGCCGCTCAGCCTTTTAGTCAGTATTTTGATGCATCAATGATTTGGGGGCCAATTTCAGGAAGAATGTTGTATTTTGGATGGAGGTTAAAAATTAAATAATTAAAAAAAAACAATCAATATGAAAACAACAAAAATGCTGATGATGGCAGCTTTTACCATCTTATCAATATCTGTTTTTGCTCAAACATCAACAGGTCAAACCAAACAAAAAGCAGATACTACTGTGGTAAAAAAAGATGCTTTTGTTTGTCCAATGCATAAAGACATTACTAGTCCAAAACCAGGCAAGTGTAGTAAATGTGGAATGGATTTAAAGGCAAAAAAACCGGCATAATATTCTTTTAAATGAATATTATACTTACTTTCATTTTCTAGAATGAAAGAGATGAATCATATTGCTATTTACTTACCAGCAAATGCAAATAAGGCCCTAGTTATGGGCCTTATTTGTAAGCATCCTTTATTACAAGCGTATAATATTTTTAATAATAATGCAGCAATATTTTCAAGTGAAGCATTAGATCAATTTTTAAAGGAAGAGTTCTTACACGGAGAAACTGGTTTTGATACAGGCTTTAATAGACCACTACATACTATGTCTAGTGGCGAACAGAAAAAAGTATTGCTCCAATTTTTACTTAGCCAAAATCCTGCTTATTTTATTGTAGACGAAGTGTATGATCATTTAGATATTGCAACGCAAGCGGTTGTTTTAAAAAAGTTTGAATCAATAGCCCAAACAATTCCTATCATTCAAATATTTCACAGAAAGAAAGAAATATTTCCATTTATCAACCATTATTTTTCTTACCATAATAATGATTTAATTGCTCATGTAAGTTTAGAACATCTTCTTTTGGATATTAAAGGTCAGGTTCATGCAGGAACAGATTTAACTTTGCCATTACCATTAACAACTTTTAATATCCCTTTAAATCCTTTAGTAGCATTAATTAATGTTTCGGTAAGTTATGATGGAAGACCAATTGTGAAAGATATTAATTGGACAATTAACGCTGGTGAATTTTGGCAATTAATTGGTCCTAATGGTAGTGGTAAAACAACCATATTATCGCTTATTACTGGAGACAATCCGAAAGGATATGGACAAGAACTATACCTCTTTGGCAAAAAGAAAGGATCAGGTGAAACCGTATGGGATATCAAACAGAAAATTGGTTATTTTAATGCCTCGCTCACACAGCATTTTTCTAGGCAAGACTCCATTGAAAAAATGATTATTTCAGGCTTTAATGATTCAATTGGATTATATATTAAACCCACAGACCAACAGATAAGATTAGCGCAAGAATGGTTGCACTTTATTCAACTTTACCCACAAAGAAATAAAGCAATTCAGTTTTTAACCTTGGCACAACAACGGATGGTTTTAATAGCTCGTGCAATGGTTAAGCACCCGCCACTATTAATTTTAGACGAACCTACAGCTGGACTAGACGATGCATCTGCTGCTTTAATTATAACAATGATTCAGCAAATTGTAAATCAGTCTACAACTACTATTCTCTATGTGTCTCATAGTAGGGAAGAGGGTTTAACACCAACCAGTATATTTGAACTTTCGCCATCTGAATTTGGTGCTACAGGAACGATTGTTTCAACTTAAATATCAGCAATAGATATTAATTATTGTATAAACCACTGAACTTTTTTCGGTGAAAATGGCTATGTTTTTTATTAGTAGATAGCGATGTTTGTTGGGTAAGCATTTAATGATTAAATGACTTGTTTCATAATATAAACAACATCAAAAAATGGCAAATTCATTTGGATGGCTTCCAGATTTACCCGACCACAGAGATTTATTATATACCGCATCAATGATGGTGATGCGTACGCTACCCAAAAATGTAGATTTACGTTCTAATTGTCCTGAAGTTTATGAGCAAGGTATTTTAGGCAGTTGTACGGCTAATGCTTTAGCAGCAGCATTTCAGTTTGAACAAAAAAAGCAATCAATTCCAGATTTTATTCCTTCACGATTATTTATCTATTACAACGAAAGGGTATTGCTAAATACAATTTATTCAGACAGTGGTGCTTTTTTAAGAGACGGAATAAAAACAATGAATTTGCAAGGAGTTTGTTCTGAAAATGATTGGCCTTATAATGTGAATGATTTTACGGTTAAACCTCCAGAAGCATTGTATGAAAAAGCAGCCACCAATCAAGTGCTGAGTTATATGCGTTTAAATAATTCCAATATTGGTTTACTACAATCTTGTTTAGCACAAGGCTTTCCTTTTGTATTTGGATTTTCGGTTTATGAGAGTTTTAAATCAATCAATAAAAATGGCATCATGCCAATGCCTGCTTTTACTGAACAAAGGCTTGGAGGGCATGCAGTAATGGCGGTAGGGTATGATAATGAAAAACAATATTTTATTGTAAGAAATTCCTGGAGTAATAATTGGGGTGACAATGGATATTTTTATATGCCATATACCTATATCACAGATGCCAATCGTGCCATTGATTTTTGGACAATTAGATTGGTGGAAACCGGATTGGAAAAAATATAAAATTATAACCTACTTTAATCTGCAAGTTCTATTTTTCTTTTCTGTTCCATTCTTTCTGCTCTTTTAATCAGTCCGGATAATCCATAACGAAGCACAAATGGAATTGTCAACGGAATTAAGCGGCCCAACATGGGGTATGCAAATGAAACCACAAGCGATAAAATAAAAATAGTTGGCAATACCATTGTAAAGAAAAGTCCTAGCTGTATTCTTTCTTTTGAAATTACATGGGTTAATAGGCTTCTTTTAGGATTACTAACATAAACCCATAAAAGGGCATTCATAATGGCTGTAAGGCAGATATTAATCACATAAAAGGCATAAGGTAAAAGCATATCACTTTCAGAAGCATATTCGCCCAATAAACCTGAACTGAATGGCAATAATACTACCGAAAATAAAAAGAAGAGGTTTAGCCAAATTAGGTCATTGGTATAGTGTTCAATATAGCCAAACACGCGGTGATGTACCGACCAGTAATAACCAACAATACAGAAGCTAATAATAAAACCTAAAAACTGCCAACCCATTTCATGTAGTTTTTCCCAAAGCAATTTATCTTCTGGATGTGCTATTACAGGCACTTTAAATTCAATGACCAATAATGTAATAGCAATAGCAAATACGCCATCTGTAAAAAAGGATATTCTATCTAATTGAAAATGTGTTTTTGATTTATTGTGTTTAGCTTCTGCCATGATACGATGCAATTTTATTAGTTATATCAACTATTATTTTATTTTTATTTTTTGTTCTTAATTTATTAGCGGTTTTTGTAAAGTAGGTATGTGATTCAAGAAAGTTTTTTTGAATCACCAGCCAATCAATTTCAGAAATAGTATTTTTTAAAGAAATTTCTTTTAACAATAAGCCACTTATTTCTGCATAATTGTCTTTGCCTATATAATCTAGGTCTGCGTCGCAAATAATTTTTTCTAATAAATTTTTTGGACTTTGCGGAATTTTAGTAGCCATAATCATTCCGTTTATTTTTTCAATGATATCTACTGAAAATCCTAACTGTGTTAAAATTGTTTTTGCATACTCACAACCCTTTTTTTCGTGATCAACAGGGCTCCAAACAAATCCAATATCATGTAGCCATGCGGCTAATTGTAAGTACAGCAAGTCTTGTTTAGAAACTTGTTCTTTTTTTCCATAAAATTTAACTGCATCAACTACCGATTTTATATGGTGTATATTATGGTAACTAGAACTTGTTGGAATATTATTTGTTTGGAATGATTCTAGCATTTCAAACAAGGCTAGATAGGTAATTTCAGTATTTTTTTTGTGTTGGATAGAGCGAATAGCAATTGGTTTTGTTTTACCCTTTACTTTAATTGGGGTTAGCTTTTGGCAATTGTATTTTTTCTTTTCTTTTGTGTTTTCCCAAACACTATTTGAAATAATTATTTCGCCCACTTTAGCGGCAGAACACAATCTTGATGCAAGGTTTACCGCATCGCCAATTACAGTATAATTCATTTGTTGGCTAGATCCTATATTTCCGCTAATAACTTTACCTCTATTAATGCCAATACCAATTTCAACAGGAAGTTTTCCATTAATAATTCGGTTCTGGTTAAATGCTACTAGTTTTTCTTGCATTTCAACTGCAGTTAATAGGGCATTGTCTGCATCATTTGTGTCGGGGAGTGGGGCGCCAAAAACCACCATTAAAGCATCCCCAATAATTTTGTCTAGTGTACCATTGTATTTAAAAATCACTTCAATCATTTGGTTGAAGTAGTCGTTTAAGGTGTCTACTACTTCGTTTGGAACCATTTTTTCAGACATGGCTGTGAACCCTCTAATATCAGTAAACAGAATAGTTACTTCTTGTTCTTGACCACCTAAATTGAGAAGGTCTTCATTAATAAGAATTTGGTCTACAATTTGTTTGGATACATATTTTTGAAAAGTAGATTTTAGTTTGTCGAGATTAGACAAATCTTCCATGGCTATAACAGTGCCAATATGTTGTTGTTGGTCATTTAAAAGCGGAGACATGGAAATATTAACGGCTGTTTTTTTTCCATGAAAATCAAGTATTAAATTAGATTCAGATTTAAATTCAAGTGCTGATTCTGATTCTAGTAATAAGTTAATAAGTAATTCATTTTGGTCAAATACAAAGCCATAATGGTGTCCTATAAAACTAGCCCGATCTTTATTTAAAATCTTTTCAGCCGTTAAATTTATATGATTGATTTCTCCAAATAAATTGGTAGTTATTACACCAGTAGCAATTGATTCCATGACATTGTCGTTGAACGATTTTGCCTGTTGAATTTTTTCTAATAATTGAATATTGCTATAGGCAGTGCTAGCCTGAGATGCAATTGCAGAAATCATGCTACTATCGGAGTCGTCAAATGCCGACAAGCCTTTACGGCTTTCCTTGTCTAACAAAACAATAAAACCAATTATATCTTTTTTCTGTTGTAAAGGTGCAATGATGGCATATTTGGCATTTATTTTAGACAAATGCACATTGCTATCTATATCTAAACAAACGGTTTTGCCAATACTCTTTATATCGTAAACAAATCCTTTTTTCTTATTAAAAATAATGGAACGTAAAGGAGTGATATTGATGTTGAAATGCGCTTCAATATTTAAAATATCAGTATTGGAATCTTCTAATAAAATAAAACCTGCAGAAGCATTGAGTACACCACATGATTTCACTAGAATTTCTTGTAATAAATCAGGGGTGTTTTCGAATGAGTTTAAGTTATTGGTAAAATCCAATAATGTTTCTAACTCTAGGTATTTTACCTGTAACGCTTCAATACTTATTTCCATTATTAAAATTCAGCCAATGCTGATTCTTCGGTTTTATATAATGATGAATATTTAGATAAGCCCATAATATGGAATGTTTTTTCAACAATAGGAGCCATATTATAATAGCCAAGTTTTCCTTCAACCTCTTGTAATTTTTCTATTACTTCAATTAAAATAGAAACGCCAATACTATTAACTACTTTGGTTCCAGTTAAATTTATTAGAAATTTCCTGCTACCTAAATTCATTTTTTCTATACAAATATCATAAACTTTCTGGCCACCTTCGTTATTTAAGTATCCTTCCGTTTCTATTATTACAACCTCATTTAATTCTTTTACCAGTGTTTTAAAATCGCTCATTTTATTTATTTTTTATCATTGTTATAGTAGTGCCAGCATTAGTTGATTCGAATTCAACAGAATCCATTAAGGCTTGAATTAACTGTAAACCCCATCCGCGTTTACGTTCGTCATTTCCAATTTTATTTTCAATTTTTGGTATTTCAACTTTTGATTTATCAAAACCAATTCCCTGGTCAATAACTTTAATTATCATTGAATTTTCTTCAACGATAAAATGAATATAAATACTGTTTTCTGTTTTGGAATGTTCAAAAGCATTGATGCATGCTTCAATTAGGGCCATAGATATTTCTCCACTTTGTTCTTCAGATAAATGCATGTGGTTAGCAATAATATCTGCTGTTTGAGTGGCAATTAACTCCATATTGGGTAAAATAGGGAGTTTTAATTCAACTGTTGGTGATTTCATATCATTCGGTTTTTTATGATTGAGGCATCAGATATGAAGTAAAGATAAAAACAGGAAATTAATAGGAATAATTTTGTATTGTAAAATATGATAATATTACTTGCCTATTAATTTATATACTACACTTTTTATTGATGAAAATGAAGTATTTGAACAGATTAAAGCAAATAGCGGTAGTTGCTGCAAATCAAATGGATGTAATAGCTGATTATCAGGAATATTATTGGTAATTATTTTCCCATTTAGGGCAGCCTCTTTGCTTAAGGGAAAGTTGTTTTTTTTCTTTTTTTATTGGGGGAGATTACTAAAAATAAAAAAAAGCAACTGCAGAATAGAAACAACAAGTTTTCTACCATGATTATCTAGCTGGTTTGCTATTTTTTTTGCTAAAAGAAATTACTAAAACAGCAGCAAAACATAGATATACTATTACGAATTGTACCATAAAAATATTTTGATAAAACTCGATATTATAGTTAAAATATCATTTTTTAAGTAGATCAATTAATGGCTTATAATCATCAATATTCGTATAATAATTTTGTCATTAATGCTATGGATGAACCAGTTAAATTGACTTTATTTAACTATTCTGTTAATAATATATTTATTTAAGACATATAAATGTCATAAATTCGTCAAATAGCCTGATGTTTTATTAAATTTGATTTTTTCTAGAATTGATGAAATTGACAAATAAATACAATAATGATTTCCTGAAAAATGTTTTGGATAATATAAGTGATGCTATATTATTTGAATCATTTGATCATACCATTTTGTATGTCAATAAACATTTTTGCAATCTATTTAAAGTGCCAGTTAGCCCCAATGAACTAATAGGGATTGATTGTTCAAATGTGGCACAATCAGCAAAAAAATTATTTAAAGACCCAGAACGCTTTGTTAATAGGATTAATCAAGTATATCTAAACAAAGAGAATATAGTTAATGAAGAGGTTTTCTTTAAAGATGGTAGAGTGGTTTATATGGATTATACAATAATTGATGATGTAACAGGGAAAGGCCATATGTGGACATATAAAAACATGTCTATTCTTAAAACTTCTTTAGAAACTATTACAGGACAAAAAGAGTTCTACGAGAACTTATTAAACAATATTCCTGCCGATATTGCCATATTTAATGATAAGCACCAATATGTTTTTGTAAATAGCATTGGTGTGAAATCTACTGAATTAAGTAAATGGATTATAGGTAAAGACGATTTTGAATATGTATCATATCGTAACCGTCCAAAAAGTATTGCAGAAAGACGTCGCGCTGCTTTTGATAAAGCGAAGCTTACTCAAAAAAGTGTTGAAATGGAGGAGATCTCTATAAATGATAAAAATATTTCTACTCATATTCTTAGAAAGTTTTATCCTGTATATGAGAACGGTGAATTTTTAAGCATGATAGGCTATGGTATTGATATTACTAGTATTCGAGAGTCGGAGAAAGAAGTAATTGTAATGGATGCCTTGTTTAGTACACTTATTGAAAATACCAATGAATTGGTGATTACGGTAGATTCTTCATTGAAAATTCAATTTGCCAATGCTAAATGGATTAACAATACAGGCTTCTCTTACTATACAACATTACAGTCGAGCATTTCGAACTTCATAAGTGAAAATGAAAATAAATTCATAGAAACTTTAAATTATTTCTTTGAACATGAACAATATAATACCAATAAAAGAGAAGTAGTAATAAATGCATTTAACAAAAACAAAATCACGCTAAAGTTCGATTTGACAAAATATTCTCAGAAAGGTTGGGAAACTCCAAGAGTGATGATTTTCTTCACAGATATTACTGAACAAGTTAAAAACGAAACAGAGTTTAAGAAAAATCTAACAAAAGAAAAACACCTAAATGAATTGAAAACAAATTTCATGAATATGGTGTCGCACGAATTAAGAACTCCCTTGTCTGTAATACTTTCTAACACAGAATTATTAGTTCATAAATTACAAAAAATACAAAACGATACAGTAAAAAAACATACAGATATGATCGTCAACCAAATTGATGGTATGATTAATTTGTTAAATGAATTTTTATTTATTAGTAAAGTGGAGTCTGGTAAAATATTAATTCAGTTAGAATCAATATCTATTGTAGAACAAATTAAAAAAATAACCAAAGAGCAATTTAATCCTTGGATAGATGGTAGAAAAGTTGCTATTAAAATAGTAAATAAACCTAGAGATGTTTATTTTGATATAAAAATGCTCGGTCATATTGTAAGTAATTTATTTAACAATGCATTTAAATATTCATCAGGAGCGTCGAATCCTGTATTAGAAATAAAATTCTATTCAAATAAATTTGTTTTAAATTTTATTGATCAGGGAATTGGCATTAGTTTAGAAGACCAAAAAAAGTTATTTCAACCTTTTGCTAGGGGCGAAAACGTTGGCTTAATAGAAGGTACTGGATTAGGTTTGGTAATTGTAAAGTATTTTTCAGAACAACACAATGGAGAAATAAGTATAGAAAGCCAAATAGATAAAGGAACAACCATTTCACTAACATTTCCCTATTTAATTCCAAATAAAGAAACCATAAAATCAAATAAATCTTTAAATTTTTACTAATGAAACCCACAGTTTGTATTGTAGAAGATAACGACCAATTAAGAGAAGCCCTAGTTGAGTTACTCAATAGCGAGTTTGAAATTACCGCACTTGAAAATGGCACTAGATTAATGGGCTACTTAGAAATTAAATTACCTGATTTAATTTTATTAGACATTATGCTTCCTTTCCCTTTAGATGGGTTTACTATTTTAAGGTTATTAAAAAACAATGAATTGCTTTCTGCTATACCAGTCATTTTAATGTCGGCTATCAATAGCGAAGATAAAATTACAGAGGGATTAGAACTGGGCGCCAATGATTATGTGGTAAAACCATTCAAGTCAACAAATCTATTCTTAAAAATAAAGAACCAAATTTCTTTACATAAAGGGAAAGAGGCGGCTATTGAAAAAAGTAAGCTTCAAAAAGCAAATCATTTTATTGAATCGCCATCTAATGGATTTAAGAAAAAGTTCGATGCAATTATGGATGAAATTTCAGACAATACCAATATTAGTATTGAAGAGATATCAGCAAAAATGCTAATGAGCGTTTCTACCTTCGAAAGATGGATGAAAAAAATATATGGCACTAGTCCGCGTAAATATATTCTTTCATACAAGTTGTCTAAAGCAGAAATTATGTTAAGGCAAAATTTAGGATCAGTAAAAGATATTGCCTATTTATTAGGATTTAATTCAGTCTCATATTTCTGTTCAAGTTTTAAGGAAAAATATGGTAAGAGTCCTTTGAATTACATTAAAAACTAATTACACGTTTATTTATGTATAATAGTTTTTTTAAGTTAAAACGTAATAGAACCTTATGGTTAATTGGTATTATTATCATTTTAATTACTGTCAATTTATTTGTTGTTCAAGTTTTATTGCATAAAAAAAACGACAATTCAATTGCCATTAATTTAATGGGCAGGCAACTATTATATAGTCATAATATTTCTAATTATTTCTTTTCTCTTGAAAATAAAGATGTCTCTTTTAAAACAGACATTACTAATGACTTTAAAGTTTGGAAACAAATACACTATGCTTTTTTAAATGGAGATGCAGATTTGGGTATTCATTCTTTAATTAATTTGAATTTAAAATCTGAATTAGAAAAGCTTACTATTAATGTAACAAACATTGAACAAATTATCAATTCAAATAAACCCATAGATCATAATATAATTAAATCAGTTATTCAAAATCAATATAGTTATGCAGAAAAGATGCATTATATTTTGAGTGAAATGTATCTTGATTCTGAATCTAGATATAAGACTATTAACTATATAGATATATTTTTTGCTCTTTTTTCAATTGTAGGAATTATATTAATATTCTTTTTAGCATACCTTCCTGTTGAAAAAAAGATTGATGAATCATATAAAAATTACATTAAAAAACTTGAAGAAATAGCTTGGGACCAATCTCATTTAATTCGGGCCCCTGTTTCTAATTTACTTGGCCTTACTAGATTCTTGAAAAAGAAATCAACAACTATTAATGATCCAGAATTATTGAAATTAATATTAATTATTGAGCAAGAAGCTCAGCATATAGACAAGGAAGTGCATGCAGTTGTGAGTAAAACGATTGTTTCAAGTAATGATGTAGATATTCATTAAAAATTCTGAATGTAAATAATCAACCTAAATTGCCCAAAGATTCAATTTTACTGATTGCAATAACAAAGTCTTCAATTTCAGCAGGTTTTATTAAGTAATTACTTGCTTTTAACTCATTTGCCATTATTTTATCGGCAGGAGAACTAGAAGTGGTTAGTATTATTACAGGAATGTGGCTGAGTGTGTTAGCGTTTTTAATATGTTCTAATACTGCAAATCCATTTATTTTTGGAAGATTGATATCTAATAAAACTAGGTCTGGTAAATCTTGGTTATTAAAGGAAGAACTATCTAATAGGGTAATTGCTTCTAATCCATCCCTTGCAATACTTATTTTTTTAGACAGATTAGTTTCTTCTAAAGTTTCAGTTGTTAAAAGAATATCTCCTTCATTATCTTCAACGAGTAAAATATGCAATGGGTTCATTTTTATTTTTTTAGAATTGTAAAATGAAAGGTTGTTCCAATATTTTCTTGAGATTCAAGCCAAATTTCTCCTTTTAAATTATAGATGATTTTCTTTGCAATACTAAGTCCAATGCCAGTTCCAGAATATTTGTCTCTGTTATGCAACCTCTGAAAAAGCACAAAGATTTTTTCAAAGTATTCTTTTTTTATTCCAATTCCGTTGTCTGATATTGAGAATTGCCAATAGTTCAATTCTTCTTTACTTGTTATTGTAATTTCTGGTACTACATCTTCTTTACTATATTTTAAACTATTGTCTATGAAACTCTGAAAAACTTGTCGAATAGGAGATCTATATATTTTTAACTTTGGTAGTTTGTTAATAATTATGTTAGCATTCTTCTCTTGTATTTTCACTTGATGCAATGTGATGATTTCATCAACTACTTCATTTAAATCAACTTCTTCTAGTTCAAAATCATCTAATCTGTCAATCCTTGAATACTCTAACAAATCTAATATCATTTGACGCATTCTTTTTGCACCATCAACTGCAAAGTTTAAATATGTTTTCCCTTTCTCATCTAAATGATTGCCATATTTTTTATCTAATTGGGCTAAAAAGCTAGTAACCATTCTTAAAGGTTCTTGTAAATCATGAGAGGCAGAAAAGGCAAACTGTTCTAATTCTTTGTTTACCCTAGCCATTGATTTCATCATTCCTTCTAATTCAATTTCAGTTTTACGTCTGCTTGTAATATCAATACCATATCCAATTACAAACTTTAATTTATTATCCTCATAATAAGGATAAAATCTTCTAAATATAAAATTGGTTGATCCTGTTTTTGTATTATGCTCATCAACCCAGTCTCTACTTATTTTGGTTTCAATTGCTTCATTAAAGTACCCTCTTCTTTTTGTGGCAATTTTGGTATCTATTCCTTTTAATTCACTGTAATCAAAATCATTTTTTCCTATCATCCAATCTCGCAAATTTTTATCGGCAATAGCAGTTGGATTGATGTATAGATAATTATGGTCTTTGTCAAATACAGCAATATCGGCAGGGATATTATTTAAAATGTCTTCGGTAAACTGTTTTTGTTGTAATATTTCTTGTTCAATTTTTTTTCTTAGTGTAACATCTTGAATTGTACCCCTTATTAATTCGTTTTTCCCTTCAGCATTAACAATGGTATTTCCAATATCATTTACAATTCTAATATCTCCATTTGGTTTGATAATTCTGTAATGAATATTAAATGAGATAGTATTTTTTATTGCTTCCATTAACTTAGCATTTACCATTGCTTTATCTTCTGGATGAATACCATTTATAAAAACTGTATAATTAGCTTTTTCAATTTCAGGATCAATTCCTCGAATAGAATATATTTCTTTGGTCCATTCTACCTTTTCGGTAAAAATATTGTATTCCCAACTACCAATATGGGCTATTTCTTGACTAGTAGTTAAGAGGATTTCATTTTTTCGAATGGTTTCTTCTTTTTCCTTCCTCTCAGTAATATCAGAATAGTTCCATAAGTGTCCAACACAGGTATTCTCTTGAATTATTGGAATATAGTTTTGCTCTAATATTTTGCCATTTTTTAATTCTACAATGTTTAATAAATTTATTTTTTTAGCAGTTAATTTATTTTCAACATCAATCGTAACCCTTTCTGGATCTTTTAAATTTAATAGGATTGTTGATTTGAAATCATTAAAGTTCTTGTCAATAATATTTTTAGGCTCATCTTTTATTTCGAATATTTCACAAAACAACTTATTTACAAATATAATTTTACCATCTAAATCTTTCAATAATACACCTGTTTGTATATTATTAATTAACGAGGTAAATATTGTTTCGGCCTTTTTTCTACTATGTACTTGTTGGTTTAAATAATTTGCAAAAGACATTAAATCATTACTACTAAAATCTAATTGTTCGTCTGTAATTAAACTGATTGTTTTTTTAAGATTTTCAATAGAACTTTTTCTGATATTTATTTCTTCATTAAGCGATTTGTTGATTTCAATATATTCTTCTTCATTAATTTCAGAAGCTCTTTCAGATAGGCTTTTATCACGCTCAAATGATTGGTATGATTGATTGATAACATTTAAAAATGCTGCTATTCCTGGATCATCTAATGAGACGTTCTCAGGAAAGTGTTTTTTAATTTGCCTCTCTAATAGGTTGTTATACTTCATCAAAACAAGTAATGGTCATTGTTTGGTTATGTAATTGGCAATTACCTTTTTCGTTGAATGGAGAAATCTCACCATAAGAATAAAAACCTCCAAAAACAGTATTCATTCCTATGATATCTCTTATAGATTCAATTTCTTCTTCTATTCTAGGCCCTAAAACAAGTTTTCTACCAACGCAACTTATCAATAAGGCAAAACTTGGTTCTTTTTTATTTGAATTGACTGTATTTGCGGCAGCAATAGTTGATGCGGTTATAAGTTTGTCTAAATTAGCCCGCATAAATCGAACTTTTGCACCTGTAGGAATATCACCCGCAAAAGTTAAACTGTTTTCATTTTCATCAATTGATAAAATAGTTCTTACGATTGGTTCTGTAGCGCCTTCTAATTGTATAGATAAGGGAAAGAGTAATGCAGAGCTAGGTAAATGTGCAGCATCAGGTCCTAGGTATTTTTTATAAATAGACAAAGCATTTTTATTATCTATTTCAAATAGCTTATTGCCTTTAGATTTGGTTACTATTTTTTCCATTCCAAAAGTATCCCATCCTCCTTGTGACCCATGTGTAACCAATATGTTTTTCCCATAAAATCCAATAGCAACAATATTTCCTTTTGTTGCATTTTCATTTAATCCAACAAGTGTAGTTTGAAAATTATCGTCGTCTCCAGCCAATCCGCCAGTAACTAATATTTTATTATCTGTTGCATCATTAATTCCTTTTACTAATTCAGACCCATTTACAAAACTTCCATCTGATATTACTAAAATATAGGCTAATTCATTGTTGATTAATTCTTTTACTAAGGCCTTTCCACTTTCGTAACTATTTGAATAGTCTTGAATATTTACCTGTGTTGTTTTAATAGCCGTTTTTTCGAATTCTAAAGCAATTAATACAATAGTGTTATCTGTAACCGTTTCTTGAAATATTTCTCCTGCTGTACTACAAAGCACAATTTCAGCATCCTTAAATTTTAGCCTAATATTTTCAAATGTAGTTGGGAGTTCTAATATTTTTTTGGCAGCAAAACACAGTACTAGATTTGCAGTTTCAGTAACGTTATTACTACTTAATTCTTCAAATTGTTCATTATACTGATATATTGAAGTTTTCATTTAGGGGACTAATTAATATACAATCTGTTTAAACTATTTTTGTATAAATGAATTTTTTTTAAACATTTATCCTTTAAAATAATAAAATTATCACAAATTATTCAATGGCTTTTATAGTCATTTCTCCTGAAATTCAATTATATCAATACTTTTAGCGATTTTGGTGTAAAAATAGTAGTATAGAAAGACGAAAAAATGATATAAAAGCGCCCTAAAAATGCGCAAAAAATACAATTTGATTAATTGTAGACATATATTTTCTTGATAATACGTATTTTGTCAATTCATTCATTTTCATTCAAATATCCTCAATTTTTCTGTTTATTGAATTTCATTCGTTTAAACATTTTTACAATTTCATACCAAATAACACATACTATTCCTGTAATTAAACAGAGGATAATTTGCAGGACATTTAACTGTTCAAATTCAAAAAAATCAGCAAAGGGCTTAATGTATATTAACATTCCAGTGATTGCAATTGTAATACCAATAATTAGGGTAACTAAGTTGTTTTTATAGCGGAGTGTAGTAATTATAGAATAATAGAAAGAACGGTTAACCAAGGTTAAAACAATATTAGCAGCAATTAAAACAGTAAAGACCATTGTTCTAGTAATAGCTTCGTTAAAGCCCTGACTAACGGCATATTGGTAACAAACTAAACTGCCTGCTGTAATTAATAATCCTTGAATTAAACTTGTATTGAGTTCTTTCCAACTAAAAAATGTATTCGATAATACACGTGGTAATTTTAGCATGGTATTTTTTTCCATTGGTTCATTTTCATAAATAATGGAACAGGTTGGTCCCATAATAAGTTCTAAAAATATAATATGGATTGGTGAAAAAATATTTGGATAAACCCATCCTAATGCCAATGGTATAAATACAGTTAGCACAATCGGTATATGTATAGAAATGATATACTGGATAGCTTTTTTTAAGTTGGTATAAATTCTTCTACCCATTGCAATAGCATCCACCATTTTTGATAGGTCGTCGTCAACTAATATTAAGGAAGCGGCTTGTTTAGCAATTTCAGTTCCTTTTTTACCCATGGCTATTCCAATATGTGCTGCCTTTAGTGCTGGTCCGTCATTTACCCCATCGCCAGTCATGGCAACTACTTCATTTCTAGATTTAAGTGCATTAATAATTTTCAATTTTGCATCTGGAAACATGCGTGTGAATATTTGAATATCCATTATTTTAGCCTGTAGTTCAGCATCAGATAATTGCATGAGCTCTTGACCAGTAATACAATGTTTATAACCGCTAAAATTTATTTGTTTGGCAATAGAGGTGGTGGTTGCAGCATTATCTCCGGTAATAATTTTTACATTAATCCCAGCGCTATAAAAATGTTCTAAAACAGTTGCTATATTGTGTTTTGGTGGATCATAAAATGCAATCAAGCCTAAAAATTCAAATGGAATTTCTTGTTGTGTATTAGGATATGGTTGATTTGGTAAACTTGCTTCTCCAACAGCTAACACACGATAGCCTTCTTGTGTAAGACTATGTATAGCAGCATCTATTGCAATTGTTTTTTCATTGCTAAGAAAACAAACCTGCATAATCGCTTCAGGTGCACCTTTTGTTGCAATAATTTTATTGCCCATATGGTTTTCAAATATATGGGTCATCATTGGCGGGTTTCCACTTAAGGGGTATTCGTGAACCATTTTATAATGCTGCCTTTCATCTGTTGAAAGTAATTTTACATAACTATCATGCAAAGCAATTTCCATAGGATCAAATGGAATGGGTTCACTTGCCCACATGGCCATTCGAATCAATTCTTTTTCAGTATTATTTAATGTATGGTGAACGCTAATAATTCTTTCATCTTTTACTGAATATATTTTCACCAATTCCATCCTGTTTTCGGTGATGGTTCCTGTTTTATCTGTACAAATAACAGTGGCACTTCCAAGTGTTTCTACCGTTTTCATTTGTTTAACAATAATGCCCATTTTCATGAGTCTCCAGGCCCCTAAAGCCATGAATGTGGCAAATGCTACAGGAATTTCTTCGGGCAAAATACTCATAGCAAGTGTAAGCGCTTTTAACAAACTATCAAGCACATTTTTTGTATGTTGAAAATTGATGAACCAAACAATTAAAAAAACAATTGCTCCTACAAAAACCATTTTTTTTACAAAATTGCTTATCTGTTTTTCTAGGGGTGTTTTTTCTTCTTGTATACTTTCTAAACTTTTTCCTATGGCACCTAGTTTGGTTTCATTGCCAATTGCAGTTATTCTAGCAATGGCTAAACCACTAGCTACATGCGTTCCCCGGAATATGAAATTATTTTCTTTTGCATTGTCTTTAAATACAGCCAGTGATTCGCCAGTAAGCACCGATTCGTTTACCGAAAAATCATTTGACCGAATAATTATACCATCTGCAGGAATTGATGAGCCTTCTTCTACCATTAAGCAGTCACCAATTACCAATTCGTCGCTTTTAATTTCAATGATTTCTCCGTTTCGAATAACTTTTGAGTTTGGTTCTGTAAAAGATTTTAATTTATCTAATGCGTTTCTGCTTCTTGAATCTTGGTATAAAGAAATGGTAGCAACTAACACAATTGCACAAGCCAAAAAAATACCATCTCCTGTTTTGCCACTAATAAAATAAATAATAGATGCTACTAATAACAATGCAACCATCGGTTCTTTTGCTAAGCTTTTTATGGCATCAATCAATCCATTTTCTTTTTTAAAAGTCAAAGCATTTTGTCCATATTTATTTCTAGCTAATGCTACTTCTTGATTTGTTAAACCTTGAATATTGTAATGATTGGTAGCCATATATGAAGTGGATATTAATAATGCATAGTAACACTATTACTATAAGCTACAAATGATAATGGTCAGTTTTTCAATTAAAAACCCAATAATGTTTTTTTAAATAAACCCAATTGCTTTCTAGGAGTAGTAATTGGCGTTTAGGTAGGCTAAATCTTTGTCTTTCTATAATTGAAGTCTTCAACAAAAAAATCTTATACTACTTCTACTGAACTTCTTTTCGACTGCCATCCAATTAGTAGCACGCCAATAATTACTAAAATAGTACCTATTAATTGAGGTAGAATAATGGGTTCACCCAAAAAGAAATGTGCTTGAATAACAGTTGAAACCGGACCAATACTAATAATGATTGACACATTATTGCTGCCAATCATTTTCATTCCATTACTCATTAAAAAAGAGGGGAGTACTGTTGCAATAATTGCTAATGCAATCGTATACCAAATAAGCGTATTTGTAAAAGGAATTTCTTGAATATTTCTTGTAAAAAGAAAATGTAAAAAGATGCCAATTGTTGCGGCTAACATTGCATAAGCTGTATATCGTGTAACACCAACTTTAGGAATCATTCTGCCTGTACCAACCAAATAAAAAGAATAAGTAATTGCACAAAGAAAAATCATGAAAGAACCAAAATAAAAATTAGGGTTACTCGTATCAATTTTCATTTCTCCAATATAAGCAATGCCAATACCTAGGTAGGTTAAAATAAGTGCTGCTATTTGTGTTCTATTCAATTTGGCTTTATATACCAAACTATTAATTAAAACAGAAAAAGTAGGATAGAGGAAAAGTATTAATCTTTCTAGTCCGGCCGATATATATTGTAAACCTATAAAGTCGAATAAGCTACTTAAATAATATCCAAAAATGCCCAGCAAAATTAAATAGAGCCATTCTTTTTTTGTGAGAGCAGCTACTGATTCTTTTTTTGAACCCATCCTTGCTGCTACTAAATAAAATGGGAGGGAGAATAACATACGTAGCGTTAATAAAGTAACCGCATCTACGCCTGTAGATTTAAAAGCCAGTTTTACAAAAATGGCTTTGGTTGAAAAAAATACAGCACCCAAAATTGTTATCAGAAATCCTGCTAAACTCAATTGGTATGCTGTATCTTTTTTGCTTTGCGGCATAATTTATTCTTAAGCCAATTTAAACACTCACATTAAATTCGCGCAATGCGTCATTTAAACTAGTTTTTAAATCGGTACTTGCTTTACGTGTTCCAATAATTAAAGCGCAATTAACATGGTAAATTCCTGCTGGAAATTCTTTTGGATATGTACCAGGAATCACTACGCTTCTTGCAGGGACACGTCCTTTATATTCAATTGGCTCAGGTCCACTAACGTCAATAATTTTAGTTGATTTTGTTAGCACCACATTGGCACCTAATACGGCTTCTTTTTCAACAATTACGCCTTCTACAACAATCGCCCTACTTCCTATAAAACAACCATCTTCAATAATTACCGGACTAGCTTGTAATGGTTCTAATACACCACCAATTCCTACGCCACCACTTAAGTGAACGCCTTTTCCAATTTGCGCACAACTGCCAACAGTTGCCCAAGTATCCACCATGGTTCCTTCGTCTACAAATGCACCAATATTTACATAACTAGGCATTAAAACCACGTTTTTAGCTAAATAAGCGCCATATCGGGCAACGGCATGTGGAACGGCACGTACACCTAATTCTTTATAATTGCTTTTCAACAACATTTTATCGTAAAACTCAAAAGGAGCCAACTCCCAGGTTTGCATTTGTTGAATACCAAAATATAGTAGAATGGCTTGTTTTACCCATTCGTTTACTACCCAGCCATTCTCGGTAGGGGCAGCTGTTCTTAGCCTTCCTTTATCTACTTCTTCTATTACCGCTCTAATAGCATCTGTGTACTTGGTGTCTTTAAGTAGTTCTCTGTTGTCCCAGGCTTCTAGGATCAATGCTTGTAATGACATGCTTTAAATTTTTGCAAACATACAGTTAGAATGGCTTTGATTTTATTTGTTATGCTTGAATTAATAAAAAAAATAAAATCAAGGTAAATGGTCATCAACCATGCTAGCTAGTACTTCAATCTAATTAATAAGTATTTTTGTAGAGATGCAAAAGATTTTAGTCATACAAACTGCTTTTATTGGGGATGTCGTTCTAGCAACTGGTATTCTAGAAAAATTACATGCGTTTTATCCAAACTGCATCATTGATATACTTGTTAGAAAAGGAAATGAATCACTATTTACACAACATCCATTTATACATCAAGTACTAATTTGGAATAAAAAAAGCCATAAATACAGTAACCTAATTCGTACAATTAAACAAATTCGGGCCAATCGGTATACACAGGTAATTAACCTGCAACGCTATGCTGCAACGGGTTTGATTACTGTTTTTTCTGGTGCAAAACAAACCATTGGGTTTAATAAAAATCCATTTAGCTTGCTGTTTAGTAAAAGCATCAAACACCATTTTAGTGAGGGGCAAACTGAATTACACGAAATTGAACGCAACCACCAATTAATTGCTGCATTTACCAATGAATTTGCGGCAAAGCCTAAATTATATCCAACATTAGCAGATCAAACAAGTATTGCAGCGTATACGGCATTGCCATTTATTTGCATAGCCCCAGCATCTGTATGGTACACCAAACAATTTCCTGCTCAAAAATGGATTGATTTAATACAGGCATTGCCTAGTAGGTATACCATTTATTTGTTAGGAGCGCCTTCCGATCATGCACTTTGTACCGATTTGGTGGTAACAGATTCTTTTATGCGTACCCACAATTTGGCGGGCAAACTGAATTTTTTAGCCTCAGCCGCACTAATGCAACAAGCCGAAATGAATTATGTAAACGACTCGGCACCAATGCATTTTGCATCGGCTGTTGATGCGCCTGTAACGGCGGTTTACTGTTCTACAATACCTGCATTTGGGTATGGTCCACTTTCATCTAAAAGTCATATTGTAGAACTGTCAGAAGCCTTGCCCTGTAGGCCTTGTGGCATCCACGGCCAAAAACAATGCCCAGAAAAACATTTCAATTGCGCGCAAAAAATAAGTACCCAACAATTATTAGCGGTATTAACAGTATAATCCTAAACGCAAAGACTAGTACATTTACAGCAGATGCAGATACCTTGTACCTCAATAGAAACAACCATATTTAACCGAATAGCCGCAGCTGCAGCCAGTTTAAACCTGCCTACATATTTAATTGGGGGGTTTGTTCGCGATAAAATTATTGGCCGAGCCACCAAAGATGCAGATATTGTTTGTTTGGGTGATGGCATTGAATTAGCCAATAAAGTGGCTGATTTATTTGAGCCCCGACCCACTGTTGCATTCTTTAAAAATTTTGGAACTGCGCAAATTAAATTGCCAGAAATGGAAATTGAGTTTGTAGGTGCAAGAAAAGAAAGTTATCAATTAGAAAGTAGAAAGCCACAAGTAGAAACAGGTAGTTTAGAAGACGATCAAAATAGAAGAGACTTTACCATCAATGCACTTGCTATTAGTTTAAACAAAGCAGATTTTGGTCAATTAATTGACCCTTTTAATGGCGTTGCAGCAATTGAAAATAAAATCATTCAAACCCCATTATTACCAGAACAAACTTTTAGCGACGATCCATTAAGAATGATGCGGGCCATAAGGTTTGCTGCACAATTACAATTTACAATTGTGCCCGAAACCCTTGAAGCGATTAAGGTGCAGGCTCCTAGAATAAAAATTGTATCTCAAGAACGTATAACAGATGAACTCAATAAAATAATGCTTTGTAGTAAGCCATCTGTTGGTTGGGATTTGCTGTTTCAAACAGGATTATTGCAAATTATTTTTCCGCAAATGGTGGAATTGTATGGAGCAGAAAATATTGAGGGAATGGGGCATAAAGATAATTTTTATCATACCCTTCAAGTGATTGACAATATTTCTGAAAATACCAATGACCTATGGTTGCGATGGGCAGCTTTATTGCACGATATTGGTAAGCCTGCTACCAAGCAATTTGAAGAAGGGCATGGTTTTACTTTTCATGGTCATGAAGTAGTTGGCGCAAGAATGGTTCCAAAAATTTTTACCAAGTTAAAATTGCCATTGAACGAAAAAATGAAAATGGTACAGAAGTTGGTGTTATTGCATTTACGGCCAATCAGCTTAACCAATGAAAATATTACCGATAGTGCTGTGCGTAGGTTATTATTTGATGCTGGTGAAGATGTCGATGCATTAATGTTGCTTTGTTCTGCAGACATAACTAGCAAGAATAAATTTAAAGTAAAGCGATACCTGCAAAATTTTGAAATGGTAAAACAGCGCATGAAAGCGGTGGAAGAAAGTGATCAAATGCGCAATTGGCAACCACCTATAACCGGTGAGATGATTATGGCACATTTTGGACTAAGTCCTGGAAAAAATGTTGGAATTATTAAAGATGCCATCCGCGAAGCAATTTTAGACGGATTAATTGCTAACAATTATACGGCTGCTTTTGGATTTATGTTAGAAAAGGCGGCAGAATTAAATTTACACCCATTGAATTAATTATAAATTCGTGCAATACTCACAAGATACTTGCGTAATTTGCATGTTAAATAACTACCACTCACAATTAGCAACTCAATAGAATGGCTGTATTAAAATTTAGAATTTATCTCGAAGAAGACGACGCGGTTTACCGTGATATAATTATTAAGCATACACAAAATTTTCAAGACCTACACCTTGCAATTGTAAAGTCGTATGAATTTGATTCAAAGCACCAATCAAGTTTTTATAGAAGCAATGATAACTGGCAACGCGGTAGAGAAATTAGTTTTGAACGATACGATAAAGCCTATCCTGTAGAGCCTTTAATAATGGCTGATACAAGCATTGGTTCTGAAATTAGAGATACCAATCAAAAGTTTATTTACGTTTACGATTTTGTAAAAAACTGGGTGTTTTTAGTTGAGTTGATTAGTGTTAGTAAAGAAGAGAATGCTAAAACATTGTATCCATCAACCACTCGTATAGAAGGGATTGGGCCACAGCAATACGGCACCAAAAGCTTATTGGGCGATAAGTTTGCCGATATTGAAGAGAAATACGATTTAAGTGAAGCAAAGGATGGATTTGGAGAAGAAGGAGACGATTTAGAAGATTCTTCGGATGATGTTGATGGTGAGGGCGATCCAGACGAAGATGCCGAAGCAGAAGAGGGGCAAGACGAAGAGGCGTATTAGCAATTTTAATGAGTGAATTAGCACAAAATACAATATTGGTTATTTGCGGTCCTACAGCTGTTGGTAAAACAGCCGTAGCAATTGAATTGGCTAAAGCCTTAAAGACCGAAATAATTTCTGCAGACTCTCGTCAATGTTTTAAAGAATTAGGGATTGCCGTTGCAAAACCTAATACAGAAGAATTAAAAGCAATTCCACATCATTTTATTGATTCGCATTCTATTCATCAAGAATTTAATGCAGGAATCTTTGAAACCTTTGCATTGGCAAAAGTCAACGAAATTTTTAAGAAGCAACCTATTGCTGTAATGGTTGGTGGCACTGGTTTGTACATTAAATCTTTTTGCGAAGGGATGGATGATATGCCTAGTATTGATCCAGTTATCCGACAAAATATAATTGAATTGTATGCGCAAAATGGATTGAATTGGTTGCAAGAATCGGTACAAAAAAATGACCCTGATTTTTGGCAAATAGCCGAACAAAATAATCCCCAGCGTTTAATGCGTGCACTAGAAATTTGGCAAGCTACTGGTAAATCAATCATTGAATTTCGTACTGCAAATAAAAAGCAAAGACCATTTCAAATTATTAAAATAGGTCTTGAAATGCCAAGAGAATTATTGAATGAACGCATCAATCAACGCGTAGATTTAATGGTTGAAGCAGGGCTTGTTCAGGAGGCATTGGCGCTTTTTCCTCATTGCCAAAACAATGCATTGCAAACAGTGGGGTATCAAGAATTATTTGAATATTTCAATAAAAAAATATCGCTTGAAAAAGCAATAGAACAAATAAAAATCAATACACGTCATTACGCAAAAAGACAAATGACTTGGTTTAAAAAAGACCCAAGTATTCATTGGTTTGATGCAAGAAATGCTTCTGTAGAAAATATGTTGGAACCACTTAAGTAATGGTTAGTTCTAAAACTTGAATCCTAAAGTAAGCATGATATTTCCTCTCGCGCCAGACTGCACTGCAAATGTATTAGGCTTGTCGTTTAAGCGATAAGCAAACTGTACATCTTTTTGAAAAATATGTGCATAGCTAAGGTCAATAAACATGCCATGGTTTCTATAGCCAAATCCGCCACTAGTTACAATACGATTGGCTTTCAGTGCTTCATCTGCATAAGGACTACCATAATAACCACCTCCTAATCGAACCATCCAAACATTAAATTTTAATTCGCCCCCAACCCTAATATTTACATTGCCTTTGTAGTAATCTTTTATTTCATCATTAATCATTTGGTAATAGTTTACCAAATCGATATCCATTTTATTTACTGCAGAAAAACGGGCACTTCGATAATTTACATATTCAATATCAGCACTTAAAAAAGCACGTTGTCTGCGAGTGTCATTCACTTCTCTAAAAACATAACTAGCACTTGCAATGGCACGCCAAGGGGTAGATAAATTGTATTCGCTTTTACCAGCATTGCCACTATTTAATTGATCGCTAGTTTCAGTAATAGTTCCTGCATAAGTTTCTGTGTTGGTTGTCATAGACGATCTAATTTCGTCTTTATAACCTAGTAGTTGAGGTGTGTGGAAAGCAAACCCAATCCGCCAATAATCTTTTGGTTTATAAATCATGCCTAATTTTAAACCAACGCCAATACCACGCGAACTAAAACTTTCCCTGTATTCAAAACTTTTAAATTCGTTATTGGTATTGTTTGTAGCATCTGTTTCAGAATAGATAATTTGTTTTTGATAATTGATAACTGGAATAACCAAACTACCACCTACATACATTTTATCTAATAAATTTCCAGCCAATCCAATAGCAATTTCATGGTAACCTCCAGTAGTAGTGGCATCATAAGATTGATTAATACCTGTTGAATAAGGCACTAAGCTTTGATAGCCCATTACAGCGCCATTTGCGCCCCTAATTGTGTCAATTAAATAAGTTCTAAATGCCAATGAAGAACCATATATATAATTTTTTAAAGCGGCAATAGTATCTGCACGATCGCGAACCAATTCTTCTAAATATTTTTCTGAATAAGAACTCACATTATTGAATCCTTTAAACTGTACCCTATTATTGTAATTGGCTACTTGGTTTACAGAAATAGCAAAAGCACTGCTGGTCCATTTTTTATTAGGATGAGCACCTGCAGCCAATATAATTCCTGTAGCGCCATAATTAAAATTGTTTTTATCGTTACTAGTATCTGTTCCTCGGTAGTTAAACTTGTTTTTGTTTAATAAAAAACCTGGTGATAAAACAAACTCATTGGTTTTAAATAATCCAAGACCTGCTGGATTTACGTGGTTGGCTGTAATATCGCCTCCTAGTGATCCCATCACGCCGCCTGTTGCCGTATTTCTTCCAGAACCATTTTGGGTAAACCATGCGGTTCTTAAAGCATCATCTGGTGTTTGTGCAAATAAGGTAACACTAGAAATCAAGCTGAGTGCCAATAAATATTTTTTCATGTGTGAGGGGCTTATTAGTTTCTAGAAGTTCTACCTGTGCTTGTACTAGATCCAGTGCTTTTTACACCACCACTATTTCCGCCTGCTGTACTACTAGTTACAACAGGGCTGCTAGATGAGCTGCTTGATGAAGAACTACTAGACGAAGTATTGCTAAAAGTTCTTGCTGCTCTGTCGAAAGTACTACTGCCATTTGAATTAGACGATGCAGCAGCAAACACTTTTTTTACCAATGAACTGAAATTATTGGTGTTGTTAGAGTATGTGGTTAAGCCTGTTTTAGGATTGGTATAACTGATATTTGCGTTATCGTAATTTTTGTTTTTATACGCAGTGATATTACTACCTGCTGTTGATCCTATGATTGTTTTAGTATTACAATAACTGATAATGGTAAATGCAGGATTGCTCCAACCCAACATAGGGCGATGGCTACCAAATGCAGCCATTGAATTCCAGTTATTGTTGTAATTATAATTATTTAAACCCAAAGAATTGTACTGATTATAACGATAGAAATCATAACGGCTATCATACCAATAGGCATAATCGTCTAAACTAGTCCAACGATAATGATTGGCTACTTTCATACGCAGGTAGCGTTCATCGGCACTGGTCATATAAGCCTGATATTGTTCTTGCTGAGCAGCATCCTTTACCAAATCGTCTTCGGCAGCAGGTTTTCCTGGAGAATAATACACATCATCTGGGGTTTGGTCTGACTTGTATGCAGTAGCACAACTAGTAGCCAAAAAACCAATTCCAAGTAGTAAAATAAGTAGGCTATTTTTCATGGTAACAGGTTTGAACAGTTATATAATGTGAAGTTACATACATTTGCGATGCAGATAAAGACTCCGATACTAATATGGCAAAATCTTTGCCATCAATTATCAATGTCTAATTTTAATTTGTTAAAGGAATCACAATTAAGAAAATGGGTAAGGACATCGCAACAAGAGAACAAGATTATTCGCAATGGTATAACGACCTAATAATCAAGGGGAATCTAGCAGACTATAGTGCAGTAAGGGGTTGTATGGTTATTAAACCATATGGTTATGCACTTTGGGAAAACATGCGTGATGTGCTTGATAAAAAGTTTAAAGAAACTGGCCACCAAAACGCCTATTTCCCATTATTTGTACCTAAAAGCCTGTTTGAAGCCGAGGAAAAGAATGCAGAAGGGTTTGCAAAAGAGTGTGCAGTGGTTACCCATTATCGTTTAAAGTCAGACCCAGACAAGCCAGGAAAGTTGATGGTTGATCCAGAAGCTAAATTAGAAGAAGAATTGGTGGTGCGTCCTACCAGTGAAGCCATTATTTGGAATACTTATAAAGGTTGGATTCAGTCTTACCGCGATTTGCCAATACTTGTTAATCAATGGGCCAATGTGGTTCGTTGGGAAATGCGTACGCGTTTGTTTTTAAGAACTGCAGAGTTTTTATGGCAAGAAGGTCATACCGCACATGCTACTGCTGCCGAAGCATTGATTGAAACAAAATTAATGTTAGATGTGTATGCAGACTTTGCAGAAAACTATATGGCAATGCCTGTTATAAAAGGTATTAAAACAGCTAACGAGCGTTTTGCAGGTGCCGAAGAAACTTATTGTATTGAAGCGATGATGCAAGATGGAAAAGCATTGCAAGCAGGTACTTCGCATTTTTTAGGACAAAATTTTGCCAAAGCATTCGATGTAAAATTCAGTGATAAAGAAAATAAACTAGACTATGTATGGGCTACTAGTTGGGGCGTTAGTACGCGTTTAATTGGTGCATTAGTTATGGCACATAGTGATGATGATGGATTGATTTTACCTCCTAAAATTGCACCAATACAAGTAGTGATTGTTCCGATATTTAAAGGAGAAGAACAAAAATTAGCACTCGATGAAAAAGTGGGTTCAATTGTAAAAGGCTTGAAGGCATTGGGTATTTCTGTGAAATACGATGATTCCGATAATCAAAGACCAGGTTGGAAATTTGCAGAATATGAATTGAAAGGAGTGCCCGTTCGATTAGCCATTGGTGCACGTGATTTAGAAAACAATGTAGTAGAAGTAGCTCGTAGAGATACCAAAGAAAAACAAAGTATTAGTTTAGATGGAATTGAATTATACATTAAAAATTTATTAGAAGAAATTCAATTAAATATTTTTAATAGAGCCAAAGCTTTTCAAGAAGCACATATTAGCAAAGCCGATTCTTGGGATGAATTTGTAAACTTATTAGATACCAAAGCCGGATTCATTTCTGCGCATTGGGATGGAACAAGTGAAACAGAAGACAAAATCAAAGAACTGGCTAAAGCAACTATTCGTTGTATTCCTTTAGACAATCCATTAGAAGACGGAAAATGTATTTTATCTGGTAATCCTTCTACACAAAGGGTATTGTTTGCAAGGGCCTATTAGAGGTAGCTATCAAGCGTAAAAATTTATTTATTACATGTTAGTGCTACAATCATTTTTAAACGGTCAAGTATTGCTATTTGACAAACCCATGGAATGGACTTCATTTGATGTGGTTAGAAAAATACGTAACATGATAAGGGTTAGTAAAGTTGGTCATGCTGGCACTTTAGATCCATTGGCTACTGGTTTATTAATTGTGTGTACCGGAAAGTATACCAAAAAAATAAACGAGTATATGGGAATGGAAAAAGAGTATACCGGAACTTTTACCCTTGGCGCTACAACACCTACTTATGATTTAGAATCTGATCCTGAAAATCCCCAATCAATTGCACACTTAACCAATTCAATGATTGAAGCTGCAACAGCGCAGTTTACAGGAGATATTTTACAAATGCCGCCACAACATTCTGCCATTAAAAAAAATGGAGAACGCTTATATATATCTGCACGCAAAGGCTTGGTAGTGGAAGTAGATCCAAGACCTGTTACGATTCATTCTTTTACTATTGAAAAAATTGCACTACCACTTGTTTATTTTAAAGTGGTTTGTGGTACTGGTACTTATATTAGAAGCCTTGCCAATGATTTTGGTGCGGCACTAGGTGTAGGTGCTTATATGAGTAGTTTACGCAGAACAAGAATTGGTGAATTTTCAGTTGACAATGCCAAAACAATTCCAGCATTTGAAGTAGAACTGAAAGAAATGCGTGCAGCATTAGAAGGGCAAACCGATACCGAGTTGTAAAGCAAAATTAGATACTTCTAATCCGTTTGGTCGAATATCGGTCCAGTTGAAATTTTTAAAACTCATCCATCCATTATTGGCAGTTCTTAATGGGTCTTTTACTTTATAGGCTAAGTCGAATCGAATTAAAAAATAATCAAAATCAAGCCTCAATCCTGTTCCAACACCAATTGCAATATCGTGTTCTAATTTTGCCAAAGAAAAAGTTGAATTAAAATCTGTAGTACTATTTTTTACGTTCCAAATATTTCCAATATCTGTATAAATAGCACTGCCAATTTTTACGCCAGCTACAGTGGCCATAATAAATCGGTATTCCATATTGGTTTCAATAATCATGTCTCCATATCGATCTCTAAAATTGGTAGAAGAAATACTATCATAAGTATTGGAACTACCAAGCCCAAGTTGCCTTAAGCCCCAAGCGCGCATACTATAGGGGCCTCCCACAGAAAATTGTTTAAAAAATGGGAGGGTAGCAAGTGAAGCATTTTTTGGATAACTGCCATAATTATAACCTATTCCAGCAAAGGCCCTATATGCTAATTCAGAATGATCCCATTTCTTTTTTTGACGGTATTCTGCTTCTACTTTAATGTAGCGATAACTATTATCCTTAATGTTTTTTATTAAACCAAATAGGCCTCCAGTTTCTTCAATGCCTAATCTTAAGTTATGTGTTTTTCTGCCAGCACTATTAATTGTTCTGTTATACGATAAACTTTGGCTAAAGATATTTCCGGTATTAAAGGAGTTGCGTAAGAAGGGGTTTTTTTTGAATAAAGTATCTAAGCCAGGAAGGGTATCAAGTGCATATAATTCAATATTAATGGGTTTGTATATCCATGAATTTTCTGCACGGTTAATGGTTTTTTTCCATTCGTATCCCCAACTACTTACTAGTGATTTTAATTTGTAATAATCTTTTCTATCTACATAAGCGGCATTGAAAGAAAGCAATGTTCGCTTGTTGTCGATTGTTTTCAACGCTTTCCATTTATTGAAAGGTTGTATTAATCTAGGAAAAGTAAATAGTTGACCTGCACTGATATTAAAAGTCTGTACTAAATTAGAACTTGTATTTTGACTAGTTCCTAAATTTAAATTTAATTCAACACCTGTTCTAAAATTAGAAATTGACTGTATTGCTTGTTTGGCAACGTTTCTATTTTTATAAGAAAAATTTGTTGACAATCCGAACAAATTACCCGAGCCAATATCGCCGGTATTCCTACTGCCTTCTAGGTCTACGGTGAAGTTTTGTTTAAGCGCTGGTGTTAAAAAAAAGTACACATCTAGCGTGTCTGATTTTTCACGAGGAATGATTTTTCCATCTACTTGTTGCCATGCACCAACTTGTTGTAAGGTGTTGATGGTTTTTAAATAATCATCTTCATTATAATAGTTGCCCTTAGAAAAAAAAGTATGCTCTTTTAGTGGCGTGTATTTAAATTTCTGTTCTTTAGATCGTAAAAAAACACCTGGATATTTTTCTTCTTTCAATCCGGTTTTGGTTATCAAACTATCTGTAATATCTGTTAAGCTAGTTTCTGGGTAATAATAAATATTGCCAATTGCATATTGTACCAATTTACTAGAATCGTAGGTGGGCCTTTTGTTGATACTAATATTCCAAGTGGGGTTTAGTTGGCGTTTTTTGGCAGATTCAGCAATCAATGCTGCTTGTTTAAAAGGATTAAGTGTTAACTCAATTAAATGGATATCTGTAGTGTCAACCTCTGTAAAAACATCTTCTCTTGTTAATTTGTAATAACCATTATTTCTATAAATGCTAATTAGTCTATCTAATTCTGCACCAATTAATTGCTTGCTATAAGGACTTCCATTTTTGAGTAAACTGCTTTTTTGGTTTAATAACGTAATAGCTTGTAAACTTGAATCGTTTAACTGATAATTAATGGAATCAATGGTAATTTTCTTACCCAAGTTAATATTCATGAAGGTATGTACCCGCAATTGGTCTCCAATGGTGTCAATATGAATAGAGTCAAGTAAATTTGCGTAATAATAGCCTTGTGAATTTAAATAGGCATTCATAAAGTTTTTCGAACGACTAACATTAATAGAATCGAAAATACTTGGGTTATTAATTCGATACCAGAATACTACATGTTGTTCTTTTCTGGCTTTCAAACTATCGTCCCAATAATTACTTAGGTCTACGCCAAGTTGTTTTTTTTCTATTTTTGACTCAATTCCAGATAGAATAACTTTATTACTATATACAAAAGGGGTAGCAACCGGATAGTTTTTTACAGTAGTTCTGCGTTCTTCGGAACAAGAAACTACCAACATTGCACAGAATGTTAGTAAGAGCCATAAATTCCAATTAACTTTATCAAGTTTCAAACGCATACAGTATGTTAAGCAAGAATGAACTCAAATATATTCAATCTTTGTGCCAGAAAAAACAAAGAGTACAAGAAGGGCTTTTTATTGCCGAGGGCCCAAAGCTTGCAACAGAGCTTTTAAACAGTAATTATGAGGTTAAAAAAATATACGCAACGGCCAAATGGATAGCCGAAAACCCTACTAGTATTGATACTGCTACTGTTACTGAAATTGAATTAGAAAAAATATCGAGTTTACAAACAGCCAATGAAGTGCTGCTAATTTGTTGTCAAAAAGAAAATAAAAAATTTTCAAATTTAACTGGAAAATTAAGTTTGGTAATTGATGGCATACAAGATCCAGGAAATTTAGGCACCATCATTCGTATTGCAGATTGGTTTGGGATAACCCAAATTATTGCTAGCGAGGATACTGTTGAACTAACTAATCCCAAAGTGATTCAGTCAACCATGGGCAGTTTTATTAGGGTTCAATGCTGGTATACCAATTTGCCCGCATTGCTTCAAACAACAAAACTGCCAATTTATGGCGCTTTGCTTGAGGGGCATTCAGTAATGGGGATGCAGCCTTTAAAAGAAGGTTTATTGGTTATTGGGAACGAATCAAAAGGAATAAGATCTGAAGTATTGCCTTTTATTAAAAACGCAGTAACTATTCCAAGGCTAGGTGGGGCAGAATCGTTGAATGCAGCAGTGGCAACAGGCATTTTACTTTCTCATTTGTGTGCAATGCCCAAATAATTGGGTTATCTAAATTGAATGGCTTTAGTTGGTTGTATTCTTTTAATAAGCCATGTTGGTATGATTAAAGCGAGATAGCAAACTAGTAAAGTGCCTGCACATACTGCAAAAATTTGCCACCATATAAGGTATATTGGCGCCGAAGAAACATAATAAGCCGATTCATCTAAAGTAATAATACCGGTGTATTGTTGAATTAAGCAACAGCCAACACCCACAACAAAGCCTATGCCAATGCCAGAAAGGCTAATAACAGTTGCATGGTATAAAAATATTTTTTGAATCAACCAGTCAGTTGCACCCAATGCTTTCAAAATACCCACCATTCGGGTTCTTTCTAATATGAGGATCAACAAACAAGTAATTAAATTAATGATGGCAACAATTGACATGACGGTGAAAATAACGTTCCTGTTTACATCTTGAATATTGAGCCAGTCAAAAATATTGGGGTATACTTCTCTAATGGTTTTACTCATCCATTCTGCAGGAAGTTGGTCTGCTAACTTAGCAGAAATGCTATCCATTTGGTGATAGTCCGATACAAAAACTTCATAACCACCAGTTTCGTCTGGCGCCCAATTGTTCATTCTTCTAATCAGTTGTTGGTCGCCTAAAATAAATAGTTTGTCGTATTCTTCAATACCGGTTTTGTAGATGCCACAAACCGCCATTTTTCTATAATTTTTACTGCCATCTACACTAGAAATAAAATAGATATGAATCGTATCATTGAGTTTTATTTTTAGTTGACTAGCTAGTTGTGCAGAAATTAACAACTCTTTACTATAGCTGCTATCATTGAATTTCAGCCATCTGCCTTCTTTTAAAAAAGGCTTTAGTTGCATGCTATCGTATGCTTTTTCAATACCTTTTAACAACACACCTTCAATCTCTTTATTTTTTTCTATAATAGCAGATTTTGTTGCAAAAGTTTGAATTTGATATACGCCTGTTTGCTTGCGAATAATGGATTCAATTTTGTTGCTTTTTAGTATGGGTGTTTCTTCGGCTACCAATGATTTATTGGGTTCAAATTTTTGCACACGAATATGTCCCCAAAAACTAAATACTTTATTGGCTACTGTTTGTTGAAAACCATTTACAAATGCCAGTGTAATGATCATAGACATTACACTAACTGCAGTAGCAGCAATGGAAAGTCTAATAATAAATCTTGCAAATGACTTTTTACGGGTAAATGCAATTTTCTTGGCTATGTTAAAAGCTAGGTTCAAATGAATACAATTAATCTTTCCAAAACTACATTGCTGCATTGAATACAGCAAAAGCAATTATTAACCGAGGGTAGGGGCTTTTTTGTTGTAAAAATCAAAGGCAGTTAAATTTTGCAAAACATTGCTGATACTATCTTGTAATGCATTCAAACCAAGCTGCAATGGCTAAATTGGGCTTGTATAATTTTATTGCATTATTTTTATGGGTATGAAAAAAATGGCTGTATTGTTATTATTACTAGGGGCATTTGATTTGTTTGGGCAGCGCTTACCCGATCATGTATATGCTCCCACTATTCAAGGGATTAAATTGTTTCAACAAAACAACCAATTGAGTCAGCCTATTTTACAATTAAATTCTTCAGACCAACTAGAGCTGCATTTTGATGACTTAGTAAACTATCCTAAAAATTATTTTTACACCTACGAACTTTGTAATGCAGACTGGACTCCTGCAAATATGAATGTGTTTGATTATATAAAGGGATTTAACCAAAATAGAATTAGTACTTATCGGGTAGCATCAATAGCGGCTATTCATTATATACACTACCAAGTAGTATTGCCAGAAAGAAACTGCGAGCCCATTAAATCTGGCAATTATTTATTGAAGGTTTTTACAGATGGTGATACTGCTAAACTAGCATTTACCAAAAGAATCATGGTAGTAGATAAACAAGTAAGCATTGGTGCACAAATTCAAACACCATTCGATAATCAGGTATATAGAACGCATCAAAAATTACAGTTTTCATTAGGTGTAAAGGCCTTGAATTTGTTCAATCCACAACAATTAAAAGTAGTGGTATTTCAAAACAATCGTTGGGATGATGCAGTGAAAGACAAGCAACCTGTTTTTGTTCGCGGAGACGTTTTAGAATATAATGGTGAACAAGATTTTATTTTTGCAGCAGGCAAAGAATATCGCTGGGCCGATTTGCAAAGTTTTCGATTTGAGTCTGATAGAATTGCGCGAGTAGATCGTAGTAAAGAACCCAATGAAGTTTTTATAAAACCAGACCAACCCAGAAATGCAGTTGCTTATATTAATTTTCAGGATAGAAATGGGTATACAGAAATCAATTCATCGGAGTCGGTGAATCCTTGGTGGCAGAGTGATTATGCTTGGGTGAACTTTAGTTATTTACCCAATAATCGGCAACCTATTTTTGGTAAAACTTTGCATTTGATTGGTGAAATTACAGGTAATCAAATTGGGGATAGTTCATTAATGCATTACGATGCAACGCAAGGGATCTACACAAAAAAAATATTTTTAAAACAAGGCTATTATAGTTACACCTATGCCACTAAGGATATTAAAAATCCTTTAGAACCTGCTGATATTTCTTTCACTGATGGCAACTACTGGGAAACAGAAAATGAATATACTATTCTAGTTTATTACAGGTCATTTAGCGGAAGACACGACGAATTAGTGGGTGCTACCACTATTAATTCTAGGCTTCATCGTTAATTTAATTGCCTTAATTCAATTGATTAGTTAAGAATAAATAGGCATCAATAAAATGGTGTGTAAATATTTTTTCGGGGTTGTCTGGAAATTGCTGATAGTATGTTTGATTGGCTAATAGTACAATGGTAGGGCCTACGCGTACATAGTCGAAACTTTTTAAATAAGTTGGTTTAGCAAATTCGGGCAATGTTTTTTGAATTGATTTTGCTGCAATATTTCCTAAATATTTCTCGTATCTTTTTTTTGTTTTTATAGAAGGGTTATTCAATTGATTAAATGCATATTTCATGGCAACTCTTTTTGAAAAAGCTTGCTTTTTTAAAATGGATGATATATTTATAAATGGATTGGTGTTATTAAAATCTGTTAAAGATTCAACTGTTAACGGACATTGTGGTACCCAATCGGCAGTATTAACTACATTGAATCCCCAGCCATCTGCCATTAATTTTTCGTATTCATAGGCATAAAAAAGGTTGCCTGGTTTTGGTGCTGCACTGCAGTAAGTTTTAAATTGAATATCTTTTGGTAGTTGATTTGTTTCTTGTAAATACGCTAAATGACTACTGAGTAAATAGGCTATAGCGCCACCTTGGCTATGCCCCATTATCAAAACGTTTTTAATGCCTTTTTTATAGATAGAATCAATTTTTGGCAACATATCTTGAATAAGAAAACCTGTGCCAATTAGCCAGCCTATATGAATCCCTGCTTTAGGATTATTAGAGAGATGATAGTTAAAGTTGAGAGAATCGGTTAAATGCAATGATCCTATGGCTGGCACCATTGCAGCATAAAAATTTTCTAACCAACTTGTATTGTTTTGTGTAGTTCCTCTAATACTAATGACCGCAACTGAATGAGTTGCATTGGTCCAAAGTTCCCATCGGTTTTCTAGTCCCATGGTTTTTGATTGATAGTTTCTAGTAAAATATTCTGGTGCTGGTGTTTTGAAGCTTTCGGATGGAAGGTCTATTTGACGCGAAGAGATTTTTAACATTTCGGCATACTCCAATTTATTAAATCCAGGCTTTAGTGGCGCAAATTGTGCCTGTATTGCATTAAAGGGAACTAGAATTGCCAGTATCCAAATAAAACGTACAAGAGCAGTCATAAATTAAGTGTATGAATTGTTTTCAAATATACCTTTCAAAATTGCAGCAATTTTTTTGAAAGGTTTTTTATTTTAAAAAAATCTACCATAATTAAGCTTCAAACCTTACTTTTGCCGTGGCAGGTCTTACACGACCAGCTCCTGCTGAAACTCCCCAGGGTAGGAATACAGCAAGGATAGGCGGTTGAGCGGTGCGATGTGAGTAGCCTGCCATTTTTTCTTTCTTTCGCGGATACAGTTTGATAAGTATTCGCGAACAAAATCCATCATTGAATTCGATTACAATCATAAAATTTAACGGATGAAATTTTTTATTGACACGGGAAATTTGGCCCAAATTAAAGAAGCTAGTGAATTAGGAATCTTGGATGGTGTAACTACCAATCCGTCATTAATGGCTAAAGAAGGCGTTAAAGGCGAAGCGGCAATTGCATTGCATTACAAGGCTATTTGTGATTTAGTTGATGGCGATATTAGTGCCGAAGTATTGTCTACAGATTTTGCTACAATGGTAGAAGAAGGCAAGAAATTAGCTGCTATTCACCCAAATATTGTGGTGAAAGTACCTATGATTAAAGATGGTATTAAAGCCATTAAATGGTTTACAGATAATGGTATCCGTACCAATTGCACCTTAGTATTCTCTGCAGGTCAGGCAATATTAGCAGCAAAAGCAGGTGCGTCTTATGTTTCTCCATTTATTGGTCGGATTGACGATAGCGGTTGGGATGGTATTGAATTGATTGCGCAAATGCGTCATATATATGATATTCAAGGCTATAAAACAGAAATTTTAGCAGCATCCATTCGTAATGCGTTGCATATTATAAAAGCTGCCGAAGCAGGTGCAGATGTTTGTACTTGTCCATTAGATTCAATTTTAGGATTATTAAAACATCCTTTAACGGACATTGGATTGGCTAAGTTTTTAGAAGACGCTAAAAAAATGTAATAAAATTCTCAGTATAAAAAAGGTTGAATTATTTATTGCTTCAACCTTTTTTTATGCACCAAACTTAATTAACAGGTTTGGCATGAATTCTTTTAATGGCTTCTTTTTTACTTAAGGGAGACAATGAATTTGTTGCTACGAATTGTATAACCCATTCTGAATTTGTTTTTGAATATTCTCTCAAAGCCCATCCAATTGCTTTTCTAATAAAAAATTCTTTGGAATCTTTTAAGTGCAAAATATATTTTGAGAGTAATGCTGTATCAGTTTCTTTTTTATAAGATTTTTGAAATAATAAACTACTTCGCTGCAACCAAATATTTTCTGATTGATTCCATTTTTTAGTGACGGGCAAAATTTGTTCATGAAAAATTTTAAAGTAGGGTCCTAGCCATTCGCTAGCAATGGTATCAACGGTTTCCCACCAGCTTTTATTAGTAATACAGTATTCAATTAATGCGATACTTGCAGGGGTCCATAGTTTTTTATTAGCAGCAAAAACATCAATAGCAAAATAAGAAAGTTCTCTATTGGGCATGGCCCAAAGTTCTTTTACGATTTTTTCTATTGCTGCCATATCATTTAGCGGATGTGTTTTGATATGTGCTTTTACAATGCTATCTCGCAAAGGTGTTTTAATGCCAAAAAAAATAAATTGGTGCAGCATATACGCTTTCATGCCTGCTGCGTTTTCTTTGTTTGCCTGTTTGGAAAACTGATCATAAACAGGCTTAATATACGGGTGCATGATAGTTGTTTTTATTACAAATCAATCACTGCTTTTTGTTGATTGCTTTTGAATGCGGCTTCTATTATTTGTAAAATATTAATACCATCTTGTGCTGTTACTGGCATGGCAGTATGGTTGTTAATGGCATTAGCCACTCCACTATAATAATCGGCATAATTGCCTTGCATAGTAGGTACTTTTCCCCTAATAATTTGTCCGTTCATTTCAGTATGCAATAGGCCTTGTTCTTCTATAGGTTCGGTACCCCATTCTTTGTTTCCAGGTTTTTTATTGGCAACTAATTCAATCTCTTGAATATCGCCCCTGCTTTTTAAAAAACTGCCTTTATTGCCATGAATAACATACGATGGAACAGCTTCTCTAACTTGGTAACCAGATTTTAATCGAACCCGAATGGTTTTATAATAGAGTAGTATTTCAAAATAATCATCCACCAATGAACCTGGTCGGGTAATTCTAATATCTGCAAAAACCGAATAAGGCATACCAAACAAACAAAGCGCTTGGTCTATTAAATGTGGCCCTAAATCATAAACTGTTCCTGCGCCAGGACCGGGAGTTTCTTTGTGTAATTTTGGGCTTAATTCTTCTTTGAATCGATCGAAATGAATTTCTGCTTCTACTATATTTCCTAGCCAATTTTCTTTAATCAAACGCTTCACTGTTTTGAAGTCGCTATCCCAACGGCGATTTTGAAATACCGATAATTGCAAGTTCTTGTCAATGGCAATCTGGTGCAATTCAATTGCTTCTGCAGTAGTGCTTGTAAAGCATTTTTCTACTACCGCGTGTTTACCTGCAAGCAATACTTTTTTAGTGTATTCATAATGCGTATAGGTGGGTGTATTTACAATGACTAAGTCAATAGTTGCATCATTTAATACATCTTCTAATGATCGATAAATTATTGCGTTAGGATAAAATTCAAGCGAATTATTGGTGGTTCTTTCCCAAAAACCAACTAATTCAAAAGCCGGATCTAGTGCAATAAATGGGGCATGAAAAACCCTCCCAGACATTCCAAAAGACAATATAGCGGTGCGAATAGCTTGCATGAAATTTCAATATTTTAAAAACGTATTTTATTAATCTACTACCAATGTTTGAATAGAATGCGGCAAACTAATTACAGGAACTGCTTTACTTCCAATACTCATATGATAAGGAATGGTATCATTACTCTGGTTCATTACTACCACAATAATGCTTCCATCGGTATTTTGAAAAGCTGTTGTAAGTAATTGACCTCGGCTAGTTGAACTAATAATTCTTTTTGCACCAGGGCGAATGAATTTAGAGAAATGCCCTATATAATAAAAAGAGTTTAAATAAGTAATTTCGCCCGATTTAGTATTGGCATGCACCGGCGCAAAACAAAAATTACCAACATGATTAGGTCCTCCATTTTCATCGAGTAAAATATTCCAATCGGTCCATCCCACAGTGCCATTGTTAAAATCATTAATCATTGATCTGCCATAGGCTTCTCCAAACCTCCAATCGCTTGTACTAGTTGGATCAAATTTTTCTGCACATCCCTCAGTAAAAATTAAATGGGTATTTGGAAACGACTCATTAACCCTGCGCACATTGTCAAATAGTTTACCACCACCCGTCCAGTCTTCGTACCAATGGTATCCAATACCCCAAACGTATTTAGCGGCTGCAGGGTCGCTTAAAATGGTGCTAGCACGATGGTATAGTAAGTCTCTATTATGGTCCCAGGCAATTAATTTTTTATTGGCCATTCCAGATTTAAATAAGGTAGGCCCCAAAAAGTTTTTAATAAAATCTCGTTCTTCTTCGGCAGTATAATTACAAGATTCCCATTTTTGAACTGCCATTGGTTCGTTTTGAACACTCAAACCCCAAACAGGTATTCCTTCTTGTTCGTAAGCTTTAATAAATTTAATATAATAGTTAGCCCAACTTTGATAATAGGCGGGTAATAATTTTCCGCCATGAAGCATTTCTTTATTTGATTTCATCCATCCTGGCGGACTCCAAGGGCTCACATATAAAGCCAATTTTCCACCTGCAGCAGCGATTGCTTGTTTGATAAATGGAATACGATAAGTTTGGTCGTGTGCAATGCTAAATGATTTTAATTCAATATCATTCTCTTTTGTATAAGTATAACTGTCACTAGAAAAATCGCAACTATGAATATTGGTGCGAGCAAGTGAATAGCCAATACCTTTTTTTGCATCGAAATATTTTTCAATAATTTCTTGTTGTTTTGCTTTAGACATTTTTGCAAATGTTTCTGCAGAAGCATCGGTTAATGCGCCGCCAATTCCTACAAAAGTTTGAAACTTTTTGCTAGGATCTACAAAGATGGCGGGTTCTGTTTCAAACGGTTGAGGGTAAGCGCTGAAACTCAATGTAGCAGATGCTGTTAGGCGATAATTGCTGTTATTAGCAGTGGTATATACAGTTACTTTTTGGGCTTTTTTGTTGCCAGGGTCAGTTGCTGTATTAACTGCTACAGAACTGTTAGTTGGTGCTGCAAATAAAGCAGCTAAAATGGCACTAATAAAAAACTGATACATATACAAGCTTTTGAATATTAATAAGTATTTGTCATGTCTTCATCAACACAAATAATAAAATCTGCTTTGCCTTTATTTTCTGCTAATAATTTTGAAATATCTTTTTGAGAAACCGTTGTAATGGTTACTTGTTTTAATTCGGGTCTTTGCTGAGTAATGTACCAACCAATGCCTTCATGGTTATCGGAATGATAAGAGCCATTGTAATGAATAAACAAACTGCCAGCTGTATAATATTTTAAAATAAAATGCGCCATGGTTGCGTCTTTAATGGCTTGTGCCTTTGGTAGATTGTCTCCGCCATGTCCACCCATCATTGCCACCATATTTTTGTATCCTGGTAACGATGCGTCGTATGCAATAGGTAATGGTGCTAACCATGCTTTTTCTTTATTGCTAATGGTATCTAAAATGGCAAATCCACCTTTTGAAACCATAGAGGCATAACGCCTAGGAACATTTGATGCAGCAAATGCAATTTTGTTTTCTTTTGCAAAATTTACCAATGGTGCATAATCGGTAGGGTAGTTCTTCCATAAACGTGCCAATGAATCAAGTGCTTTTGCTTTGATTTCGCCGCGTAGATATTGGTCTAAAACCGCTTGGTTGTCTTGCTCAAACATTTCTGCACCTAATACTAAATTTCTTTTTTCTTTACAGTCTTTGGTTACTTCTAATTGTAGCCAGTGTGCAATTGCATTGTTATGAAATTCACCAAAAAGTACAATGTCTTTCTCAGTTAATACTTGTAGCATTTTACCATAAGATATTTTTTTGCCTTTTGCATTAAAGAGTTGGTAAGCCAGTTTCTGTTGGCCATAGCTAGTTCCTATTAAATACAAGCTTAAAACGAGTAACAATAATTTCTTCATGGTGTGTTGTTTGAAAAGGAAAATTAACTAAAATCTAGCAGATTCTCTACTTACTAGTTATTCATAAAAAAATCCCCCAATTGGAGGATTTTTTTATTTAGTTTTTTTGAAAATTAGGCGCTAGCAACTTGCTTGCGAATAATATTCAATGCCGCTCCTTCTTTAAACCACTCAATTTGTTGTTGGTTATAAGTATGGTTGGCTATAATTTTGTCTTGGCTACCATCTGCATGGGTAAACACCAATGTTAATGGGGTTCCTGGCTCAAAGCTGGTTAATCCAAGAATATCAATGGTATCGTCTTCCTGAATTTTTTCGTAGTCTGTTTTGTCGTTAAAAGTTAACGCTAACATACCTTGTTTTTTCAGGTTGGTTTCATGAATACGTGCAAATGATTTGGTTAATACCACACGCACGCCCAAATGACGTGGTTCCATTGCAGCATGCTCACGGCTACTTCCTTCGCCATAATTTTCATCGCCTACTACAATAGTTCCTATTCCTGCTGCTTTGTAAGCACGTTGTGTTGCAGGAACTGGGCCGTATTCACCGGTTAATTGGTTCTTGATATTATCGGTTTTATCATTAAAGAAATTCACCGCACCAATCAACATATTATTACTGATATTATCTAAGTGTCCACGGAATTTTAACCAAGGTCCTGCCATTGAAATATGGTCGGTGGTACATTTTCCTTTTGCTTTAATTAGTAGTCTTAAAGATTTTAAATCATTACCATCCCAAGCTGCAAAAGGATCCAATAATTGCAAGCGTTTGCTTACAGGGTCTACTGCAACGGTTACGCCCGATCCGTCAGCAGCAGGTGCTTGGTACCCAGCATCTTCAACAGCAAAACCACGTAATGGTAATTCTTGACCACTAGGTTCGTTTAATTTTACTTGCTCGCCTTTGTTATTGGTAATGGTATCGGTAAGAGGATTGAAGGTTAAATCACCTGCAATGGCAAGTGCTGTAACCAATTCAGGAGATGCTACAAATGCAAAAGTATTTGGGTTGCCGTCGGCACGTTTTGCAAAGTTTCTATTAAAACTATGAACGATAGCATTCTTTTCTTTTTTCTCGGCACCAACACGATCCCACATTCCAATACAAGGTCCGCAAGCATTTGCAAATACTGTTGCGCCAATGTTTTCAAAAACGTCTAAGAATCCATCTCTAGCAATGGTATAACGCACTTGTTCAGAACCCGGTGTGATTTTAAATTCAGCGGCTAGTGTTAAACCTTTTTCAGTTACTTGTTTTGCCAAACTAACTGCTCTACTAATGTCTTCATAAGATGAATTAGTACAACTACCAATTAAACCAACTTCAATTTTAGTAGGCCAACCATTGGCAGCAGCTACTTCTTTCATTTTAGATATAGGTGTAGCCAAATCTGGTGTGAAAGGTCCGTTCAAATGTGGTTCTAATGTACTTAGGTCTAATTCAATTACTTCATCAAAATATTTTGAAGGATTTGCATACACATCGGCATCGGCAGTTAAATAATCTTTTACTGCATCAGCAGCAGCAGCAATATCTGCGCGGCCTGTAGCTGATAAGTAACGACTCATACTTTCATCGTATCCAAAAGTAGAAGTGGTTGCACCAATTTCAGCACCCATATTACAAATCGTGCCTTTACCTGTACAACTCATACTAGTGGCGCCTTCGCCAAAATATTCAACAATAGCACCAGTTCCACCTTTTACAGTAAGAATACCAGCCACTTTTAAAATCACGTCTTTAGGAGCCGTCCAGCCACTTAATTTGCCAGTTAATTTAATACCAATTAATTTAGGCCATTTTAATTCCCAAGGAAGTCCTGCCATTACATCACAAGCATCTGCTCCACCAACACCAATTGCAATCATACCAAGCCCTCCAGCATTTACTGTATGAGAATCGGTACCAATCATCATTCCACCAGGGAATGCATAATTTTCTAACACTACTTGGTGAATAATTCCAGCGCCTGGTTTCCAAAAACCAATACCGTATTTATTAGAAACAGAAGCCAAGAAATCATATACTTCTTTGCTTTCTGCATTCGCTACTTGTAAATCTTGTTTTGCTTCATTTTTGGCAGTAATTAAGTGGTCGCAATGCACCGTTGATGGCACCGCTACTTTTTTACGTCCTGCTTGCATAAACTGCAATAAAGCCATTTGAGCAGTGGCATCTTGCATTGCTACACGGTCTGGAGCGAAATCTACATAATGCTTACCACGTTCAAAGCTACTCAAGGATTGATCAGCGTGCAAATGGGCAAAAAGGATTTTTTCGGATAAAGTAAGGGGTCTGCCCAATGCGGTACGTGCTGCGTCTACTTTAGCAGGCATATTTGCGTACAATTGCTTGATCATTTCGATATCAAAAGCCATAGGTTGAAAAATTTATGATTTGAGATTAAGGTACGATTGATTGATTTTGCAAATTTACGCCAAAACAGGCTTGAGTAATGAACTGTTTTAAACTTTTATTCAATTCAAATGTCTATTTTTATGAAACAAAGGGTTTAGCCCGTTATAATTTATAGAATCATGCAAAAAATTCGCGAAAATATTGAGATGCACGCTTTTGGAGTTTGTTCGGCTATTGGCGAAAAATTTGGCATTGCCAGTTCTAAAATTAGAATGTGGTTCATTTATATTTCATTTCTAACTCTAGGATCTCCTATTTTAGTGTACATGATTCTTGCATTTTGGATCAATATCAAGAATTATATCATGGCAGGAAGGCGTAATCCATTAAAAAATTGGTAAGAAAGAGGGTTTTAAACAACCGCTTTTCTGAGTTTCACCAATTGCTCTAACAAGGGCTCTAATAAATTTAATTGTAACATATTTGCTCCATCGCTTTTGGCAATTGCTGGATTGGGATGTGTTTCTATAAACAATCCGTCGGCACCCGTTGCAATGGCTGCTTTGGCAATGGTTCCAATCAATTGAGGGTTGCCACCAGTAATACCAGAACTTTGATTGGGTTGTTGTAGGGCATGGGTGCAATCCATAATAACAGGTGTTTGGTGCTCCTGCATCCATGGAATATTTCTGTAATCTACCACAAGGTCTGTATAGCCAAAACTATTGCCACGTTCAGTGAGCATAATTTGTTCGTTTCCTGCTTTTTTAATTTTGTCAACTGCAAATTTCATAGAAGGACCACTTAAAAACTGTCCTTTTTTTACGTTAACAATTTTACCTGTTTCAGCAGCTGCAACAAGTAAATCGGTTTGTCTACACAAGAAAGCGGGAATTTGTAAAATATCAATGAAAGGCGCAGCCATAGCCGCTTCTTCGTGTGCATGAATATCAGAAGTAGTAGGCAAATGATATAAATCACCCACTTTTTTTATGAGTGCTAAACCAGTATCGTCTCCAATGCCTGTGAATGAATTGGCACTGGTTCTATTTGCTTTTCTGTAAGAGGCTTTAAAAACATAAGGAATGTTTAGTCTTTTACAAATGCTAGAAACTTTGTCTGCAATTTCTAATACAATTTCTTCCGATTCTACCACACATGGCCCTGCAATTAAAAAAAAATTATTGGGGTCGTAAGATTGGTTTTTGAAGAGTTTGGCTAGAAAATCTGGTATCATCCATTTAAGGTATTGGTGAATTCATAAAATTAAACTGCTGCAAAATTAAGTGAATTCTTACACTTACTATTTGTAATCCTTAAAAAGATAACTACTGTTAGTTTCAATAGAATATCTATTTTTGAACACTTCAAAATTCATTTACATGGCAAAAGATAAAATCTTAGTAATTGGGGCTTCCGGACAAATTGGGGTAGAACTTACGCTAGCACTACGAAAAATATATGGTGCTGCTAATGTTGTAGCATCTGATTTGCGCGAAGAGAACGACCTTTTAAAAGGAACTGGCCCCTATGTGAGTATGGATGTAATGAATAAAGAAATGTTGCATGTTCAGGTGATTCGTCAAAACATCACACAGATTTATTTGTTAGCGGCAATTTTATCTGCTACCGGCGAAAAAAATCCAGGCCTTGCTTGGCATTTAAATATGCAAGGCCTGTTAAATGTGTTGGATATTGCACGCGAAGAAAAATTACACAAAGTATATTGGCCAAGTAGTATTGCTGTTTTTGGTCCAACCTCTCCAAGACAATTTTGTCCGCAACAAACAGTTATTGAGCCCATCACTGTTTATGGTATTAGTAAGTATGCTGGTGAGTTTTGGTGTAATTATTACCACCAACGTTTTGGGGTTGATGTAAGAAGTATTCGTTATCCTGGATTGATCAGTTATAAATCGGCACCAGGCGGCGGAACAACAGATTATGCAGTTGAAATTTATCACGAAGCACTGGCAGAAAAAAAGTATACCTGTTTTTTAAAAGAAGATACTTATTTGCCCATGATGTATATGCCCGATGCTATTCGAGCTACTATGGAACTAATGCATGCACCTGCTAATAACATTAAGGTGAGAACTTCTTATAATATTTCTGGAATGAGTTTTTCTCCAACAGAAATTGCGGCATCTATTCAAAAACATATACCGGATTTTCAATTGAGTTGTGTGCCCGATTATAGACAAGCCATTGCAGATAGTTGGCCGCAAAGCATTGATGATACTGTTGCTAGTGCTGATTGGAATTGGAAGCCAGCTTTTGATTTAGATAAAATGACTACAGATATGTTACAGAATCTGTCTAAAAAATAATGCAACTATTTTCCAGTTAAATCTGCTACAGATTTGTTTTCTAAAACATGTAGCATATTGTCTCTTACTTCAATCATTACCCTGTTTAGGCCGCAATGTTTTTCATCGCAGTCTTTGCATTTTTCGTAGAAATTTAAACTAACGCAGGGTAATAGTGCAATAGGTCCTTCTATCAATCGCATGACGGAAGAAAGTGGTATTTTGTTAGGTGCTAATTTTAAAAAGTATCCACCACCTTTTCCTTTTTTGCTTTCAAGCATTCCTGCTTTTCGTAGTTCTAGCAAAATATTTTCAAGAAATTTTAATGGGATTTTTTTCTTTTTAGAAATCTCTGCAATCAGCACAGGAACGCCATTTTCTTGTTCTGCCAAATAGGTTAAAGCTTTAAATGCGTATTGCGTTTTTTTTGATAACATAGCAGATGGCCAAGAAGCCGTTAATTTTTGTAATATTATAAAGAATTTTACTTCCTTTACACAAACTAAAAATATGCACAAATATTCAAAATTCCTTATTCCTTTTGCGCTAATTCTAGTGGCAAACTTAAATAGTTCGGCTCAGTTTAAATTACCACACGCCCAAATCTTTGCAGATATCAATTATGCAACGCCATCTAGTAGTGCTTTTAAGGATGCCAATAATGGTGGAATTGGTGCAGAAGCTGGTGCTGGGGTAGGCTTGGGCTCAACCATGCTTTTAGCAACCGCTGGTTACCAAACATTTGGAAATACTTTAAATAACCTAGCAGGAAATTTGCATGTAACGTCTTTGAAAGGTGGACTCAGGCATTATTTTTTACTCGGTAGAATTTTTGTAATGGGGAATGTAGGCACTGCTATTCAGAGTTATTCAAAATCAGCCATCTCTGGCAATAATTTAGTAACTGAATTTGGTGCTGGATTTCGCTTATTTGGATTAGAAATTCAAGCCACACAAAGTAATTGGAAACAACCTATTGATGTTGCTGCATCTAATGCCTACAATATTAAGTTTGGCTATTCCTTTAAACTGTAAATTATAATCCTAGTACTTCTTTCATACTAAAGATGCCTTGCTTGCCATGAATGAATTCTGCGGCTAGCACTGCACCACCCGCAAATCCTACCCGATTGTGTGCGGTGTGTATGATTTCAATATCATCTACTGCTGAAGTGTATTTAATAGTATGTGTTCCTGGTGCTGGATCAATTCTTTTTGAAATAATACTCAGGTCTTCTGGATGATTACTCGCTTCATTAACCCATTGTTTTTTCTGTTGTATTGCAGCAAGTACTTGTTCTGCTAAAGTAATAGCTGTTCCGCTTGGCGCATCTTTTTTTTGTGTGTGGTGAATTTCTTCCATCACAACATTATATTCTTTGTGTGTACTCATTAATTGGGCCACATATTTATTGATTTCAAAAAACAAATTCACTCCAATACTATAGTTGCTAGCATATAATAATGCACCCTTTTTTTCTTGACAATAATTGGTTGCAGTTTCAAATTTATCTAGCCAACCTGTAGATCCACAAACCACAGGGATACCTAATTCTAGGCATTTCATAACATTTTCAAAAGCGCTATGGGGGCCGGTGAATTCAATAGCAACATCTGCTTTAGAAATATTTTCTTGATTAAAATCTGCTGCATTGTCTATATCAATTTTCAATACAATTTGGTGTCCTTTTTCTAGGGCAACTGTTTCAATAGCTTTGCCCATTTTTCCGTATCCAATCAGTGCAATATTCATGTGTTTGTTTTTTTTCAAAAGCAATTTAAAAGATGATTTTAATTTGCTTTATTTAATTATTTATAAGCGCAAAATATTAAGGAAGCGTATATAATTTATGTTCATTCTTTTTTCTATTAACCGTTAGTGCAAATCCTGTGCTTCTAGTGCTAGGATTGAACTGTGGTTTTACATTCATGGTTAAATCATTGCTTACGTCAAAGTCTTTTAAATGGCCAAAAACAGTTGCGTCTATTACATTTAAACCCCATGCTGCAATAAACCATAAAATAGAATAGTCTCTATCGCGTCTAAAAGAATTTCTATAACTCTGTAAAGAATTACTGCTTAGTGGTTTTAATAGTGGGTCCATTAAATTAAAATCAGTACTATCCTTATTTACCTCTGCTTTGTATTTTGCTTCGTAAGCAAATTTTGTTTTCTTATACCAATTATTATTGTAAAAGTATAAACTAACCGGAATAGCTATTACACCATAAGCAATAGGAATTTTCCAATATTCTTTGTTGTAAGCTTGACCCCATCCTGGAATCATGGCAGATCGTCGAGTTGCTTTTTTGGGGTCGTGTTTTTTTATTGTGCTACTATCTTTTGCTATTGTTGGAACAGTTTTAATTGCGCTACGTAAACTGTCTGATTGAGACATTGATTTGCCCCAAATAGTACACAGAAAAAAAAGCCATATAAGAAATTGATACGCTTTCATTAACTAACAATAACATTCATGGCATCTAGAATTTTATTCAACTCTTCTAAAGAAAAATAGTCGATATTAATACTGCCCTGCCCATTTTTATTATGTGTCATTTTTACTTTGGCTCCAAAATGTGATGATAGTTGGTCTTCAATCCTTTTGTAGGCAGGTGGTAATTCAGATTTTGAAGGAGTTTTGCTGCCGCCACTCTTAGAGGCGGTATACATTTTTCTTACCAACTCTTCGGTTTGTCTTACGTTTAAATCTTTTGCTTTGATTTCTTTAAAAACAAATAATTGCCTATCAATGGTATCAATGTTTACAAGGGCTCTAGCGTGTCCCATGGTTAAGCTGCCATTGCGAACTGCTAGTTGAATATCTGGCGGTAATTTTAATAATCTAATGTAGTTGGTAACAGTACTTCTTTCTTTACCCATTCTTTCTGCTACTTGCTCTTGGGTATAATTCAGCTCTTCCATCATGCGTTTGTAACTAAGTGCTACTTCAACTGCATTAAGGTTTTCTCTTTGTAAATTTTCTAGTAAAGCAAGTTCTAATAATTGTTGGTCATTTGCTTGTCTAATATAAACGGGAACATCTTTTAACCCTGCAATTTTAGACGCCCTAAATCTGCGTTCACCAGCAATTAATTGGTATTTACCATTGGCTAGTTTCGATACGGTAAGCGGCTGAATAATATCATGCAATTTAATAGATGCGGCCAATTCATTTAATGCCGCTTCGTCAAAATCTCTTCTTGGTTGTTTAGGATTAATTTCTATATCAGCTAGTATTAATCTTTTGCTTCCAGTTACTTCTTCAACAATTTGTGGTTTTAAACTGCCTTCTGTGTTTTTTAAATCGGTATCAATATTTTGAAGTAAAGAGCGAATACCTTTACCTAGTAAATCGTTATTTTTTTTTGGCGTACTCATGCTTGTATAATAATTTGGAATGAACAATCAATTTTAAAAACTTTTTTGATTGTGCTATTCAATGATTCTTTCTTCGTTACTCATTTTTGTTAGTCCATTATTTTGCAAAATTTCTTTTGCTAAATTGAGGTAGTTGATTGTTCCTTTGCTTTCTGCATCATACAAAATAACAGGCTTGCCTACACTAGGCGCTTCACTTAAACGGGTGTTACGATGAATGATAGTAGAGAAAACCATATCGTCGAAATGGCGCCTTACTTCACTAACTACTTGATTACATAATCTTAAACGCCCATCATACATTGTCATTAAAATCCCTTCAATTTTTAATTCTGGGTTTAGTCGGCTTTGAACAATTTTAATGGTGTTCAATAATTTTCCTAATCCTTCCAATGCAAAAAATTCGCATTGAACAGGAACAATCACACTGTCGGCTGCAACAAGTGAGTTTACAGTAATTAATCCTAAAGAAGGAGAACAATCAATTACTATAAAATCGTATTTATCTCTAACTACTTCAAGTATGCCTTTTAAAACATTCTCTCTGTTGGGGTAATTAATCATTTCTATTTCTGCACCTACTAAATCTATATGCGAAGGCAATAAGTCTAAATTAGGCACATCACTTTTTAAAATCACATCTGCTGCGGTAGAATTATTTACCATACAGTCGTACAAACTATTGGTGATATTGTGCAGGTCGAAGCCAACGCCCGTGGTGCTGTTTGCCTGTGGATCGGCATCAACCAACAAGGTTTTATATTCCAGCACTGCTAAACTAGCAGCAACATTAATTGCTGTGGTTGTTTTACCAACGCCACCTTTTTGATTGGCTATACCAATAATTATTGCCATAATATCCTCCGTTTGGCTGCTTTTAAACAGATCCAATTTTTTAAATTGTTAACCAATTAACTAGTATCAATTTCGTAAAAGATCGTGATTTAGTTACTTGGATGCCAAAAATACGCTTTAGCCCACATCTTCCGAAACAATATTATCTAAACATTGTTACAATTACCGCTTACCCAACCCAAAAGCCAATTGTAAGGTTTTAAATGTTAAAAAGGGTTTTTTATATGGGTATCAAATATAATTAATTGATTTTTGCCGTTATAAAACAAATTAACTGGGTTTTACCCTAAATCAAGCAGATAAATTATGAGAAGTGTGCGTACCTGGTGGATTATAGCAGCTATAATGCTCTTATTAGATTTTTACGTTTTTCAAGCACTGAAAACGGTGGCGCAGAATGCATCCGAAAAAACCAGACTAGTTATATTTATTGGTTATTGGTTGATTTCTGGGGCTACTTTGGTTTTACTATTGTGTTTTCCGTATATACAAGGTTTGCAAACCTCTAAGTTTTTCCGTAATTATATTTTTGCCATTTTAATAGGCTTATTTCTTGCCAAATTGATAGGGGCAGCCATATTTCTTGCCGACGACCTACGTAGGGGCGCTTTTATGGTTGTAAGAATGTTTTATCCAAATGCTGGTGCTAGTATTATTGGAGAAGGCAATGGAATACCCCGTTCTGTTTTCTTAAGTTGGCTAGGTTTGGGTATTGGCGGCACATTGTTTGGAACCCTTTTGGTAGGATTTAGTAATAAGTATAATTACCAAGTAAAAAGAATCACACTTAAATATTCAAATTTGCCGCTTGCTTTTAAAGGCATGAAACTGGTACATATCAGTGATATTCATAGTGGTAGTTTTCAAGATAAAGCGGCAGTGAACCTTGGGGTAGATAAGATACTAAAAGAAAATGCAGATTTAATTTTATTTACCGGAGACCTGGTAAACGATCGAGCCGATGAAATGAAAGACTATATGGATGTATTTGGACGGCTTAAAGCACCACTTGGTGTGTTTAGTACCCTAGGCAACCACGATTACGGCGATTATGTTGCATGGCCCACAGCAGCTGAAAAAACCGAAAACTTAAACAATTTAAAACAAGTACACCACCATTTAGGCTGGCGTTTATTAATGAACGAACACGTTGTATTAGAAAGAGGTTCTGATAAAATTGCATTATTGGGAATAGAAAACTGGGGAGCAAAAGGACGTTTCCCAAAATACGGAAAGATGCACGAAGCATATCCTGGTACAGAAACCATTCCTTTTAAAATATTATTAAGCCATGATCCTAGTCATTGGGATGCAGAAGTAAAAACCAAATATCCTTCTATTGATTTAATGCTGGCAGGTCATACGCATGGTATGCAATTTGGTATTGAAAATCCTTACTTTAAATGGAGCCCCGTGCAATGGATGTACCGCCAATGGGCAGGTTTATATGAAGATGGTCAGCAAAAATTATATGTCAATAGAGGGTATGGATTTATTGGATACCCCGGTAGAGTAGGTGTGATGCCAGAGATAACAGTGATTGAATTGGTTTAAAATAAGTTAAAACCTAGTTTATTTTCTTATTTTAATCGGTTTGTAAAATATTGGCACGTGTTTGGTGTTATAGTAATACTAAATCAAGCGTATGAAAAAGTCAATCTTATTTTTAGCAGCTATTTTACTATTATCAGTTAGCAGTTTTGCACAAGCAGGATTTCGTTTAGGGATAAAAGGAGGGGCTAACTTAAACCAGGTTTCTGGCGTTTCTTTTTCTGATGCGTATGCGCTATCATACCATGTTGGGGTATTCACTGAAATTGATTTCAATAAAAGACTCGGATTACAGCCAGAAGTTTTATGGAATCAGTCTAGTACAACTGTTGCATCTGGCTTTGCAAGTATTTATCAAAGCGTTGCTGCCTTGAATGTTCAAGACGCAAGGGTTACTTTAAATTATTTATCTATTCCTATTTTGCTACGTTATAGTGTTGGAAAATTAGTTACGCTAAATGCAGGTCCTCAGTTTGGTATTTTAATGAACCAAGACCAAACCCTATTAAAAAATGGCACGAATGCATTTTCTAATGGAGACTTTTCAATGGTTGGTGGCTTGCAGTTTAATTTAAAATTATTGCGTATTTATGGCAGGTATAATATTGGCATGAAAAACATTAATCAAATAGACCAAAAAGACAAATGGACTAGCCAACAAATACAAGTGGGTGTTGGGTTGCGTTTGTAATTCGTTTATTTAATTTGCTTTTTAAAGGCGGCTATATTTTTTTTGAATTTGGCTAGTGCATTCACTTGTTCATTAATAAAACTATTGTCTGCCAATTTTCCTACAACTGCATCCATTTCTTCGGGGGAATCATATACCATTTGTCTGTAAGGATTTGCAAAGTCTTTGGCTTTTGAATCATAAATGCCTTTGGCCATCCATTCTTTTGTACGAACTACTGAATCTAAAAGGGCATTTAATTCTGGTACGGTGATTTTTTTAATGGGCTTGCCAATTCTTTCAGATAAAGCGGCAAGTGCATGCTGAAACTTTTGTTCAGGATATTTATTACCCATTGTTTCATAAAAATCATGCACTTCATCCCATGATTTAATTTTATTAGTATTGATTTTATTTTTTAAAGTAGCCAGTTCTGTTTCGGGCATTAATTGACCTCCCAAATTAATCCAACTATTTCTATTGGATTTTGATGGTATGCCAGTTATAATTTCATTGAAACTTTTAAACCCTTGTTTTTTCGACCAATCTATTAAAGTAGTTGTGCCATAATAAATAACCAGGTCTTCAAAAACACGATAGGCTCGAAGTACTTTTTTATAAACAGTTTTTCTTTTACTATTTTCAAAATTCAAACCAAGAATCTCTAATTCATCTACAATAGGATTGCCTTCTGTTAATAATTTTTTTCCAAGAACAGCTGCTTGTTCATCTGTAATTTTTTTTTGTTTTATTTTCTTTAAGATGATAGGCTTTGCCTGTAGCAAGTTCTAATAATTCTAAGGCATTGATAATTTCGTTGATGGTGTCTGGTGCCAAATAATCGTATTCAATTCTTTGTATACGATCGGTTCTTTTGTCGCGATCTACATACTTCCAAGCATTGCGTTCTAAGGCATACATATTGTACAAAAACCAATAGCCAGGCATGACAATTAATTGGTCGTTGCTGGCATCTATACTTACCAAAGAAAATGGCGTTTGAATATTTAATTCTGTAGGATAATCTCCTTTTGCCAAAATGGTAAAACTCGCAAATTTTGAATTGTGTTTAATACTCACACACAAGCCTGGCCAAAAGCCCCTGCCCAATACCACTTCGCCATCGGCGCCCCTGCTATTGTGGTTAGATCCAATTGTTGCGCCTGCTGCAATATTGCTTTGACCCATCACTAAGGCAGCGCATAAAAAAGAATTATTATGGTGCTGTTCGTGTGCTGGGAATATTAAAGAATTCAATACTTCGCAACAAGAAATTGTAGCGTTTTGTCCAAGATAGGAGTTAATTAATCTGGCGCCATATTTTAGTTGCGAATGGTCTGCCATTACAAATCTTACCGCTTTAATGCCATAGAAAAGTCGGCAGCCAAATCCAATAATACCATTTACTATTTCACAGCCTTCTCCAATTTGAGTAGTGCCTTCTGGCCCTGAATTAATGGTAATATTTTTAAGTTTATTGGCACCCTTAATATAAGCGTCTGATCCTATCCATACATCTTTAATAATACGGGTGTTTTTAATAACAGTTCGGTCGCCAATTTTTCCATAATACCCTCTATGTGGTTTAAACTGGCGTGCAGTAAACTCATTGAATTTTTGTTGGAGTTGGTCGTCTTCTTTGTACTTGCTCCATAAATAAGCATCTCCAGGAAGCATACCTACAAAAGGCAATACCCGTCGGCCAGTATTTTCATTACAAAGTTCTAGCCAAATTCTTACGTCTTCACTTTCACCTTCTTTTAAAATGCCATTACCAAACTTCGCGTGATTGGTTGTAACCATTTCATCTACATTGGTAATGATTACTTCAGAACCAATGATATAATGGGCTAAATAATGTACGTTATCAATCACCACATTGTCGCCAAAATCACAACTAATAATGGTAGAGTTATACAAACCTACTGGTAATTTCAAATCGCTAAATCCTAAACAAAGTGGCTCTAGTTTTCCAATACGAACCAAGCCATAGAATTTACAATTTTTTACCAACTCGGGGTTAAAAGCATCGGATACTAAAAGTTTATTCCAATCATCACTTGTATTTCTATTGCGCACCAATACTTCAATTTCATAGGCATTCAATTGACGGTAATTAATACCATTGCGATTTTGAATGTTTCTAAGATAATATTCGTCTTTCCCTTTTGGTAAAAAAGGTGCTTGAATAAAACCATATCCAAGTGAAAGAAGGGGTGTTTTAGAAATAATATTTTCTGGCATTGAAGGCTATTATTATTGATAAAAAATATTAGCGTTCGTAATTATTCCACGGTAACGCTTTTTGCTAAATTTCTCGGTTTGTCTACATCAATTCCTTTAGCCAATCCTACATAATAACTTAATAATTGCAAGGGTATTACACTTAGTAGTGGCGCAATCACTTCGTCGGCATCAGGAACAAATATAGTATCGTCGGACATGCCTGGAATAATATCGTCGCCTTCAGTAGCAATAGCAATTACCATTCCTTTTCTTGCTTTAATTTCTTGTACGTTCGATACAATTTTTTCGTAGTAAGAATCTTTGGTTGCAACAAAAACAACGGGCAATTTATCGTCTACTAAGGCAATAGGGCCATGCTTCATTTCTGCGGCAGGATATCCTTCGGCATGTATATAAGAAATCTCTTTTAGTTTTAAGGCACCTTCTAATGCAATTGGAAAATTATAGCCTCTTCCCAAAAATAAAAAGTCTGTTGCGTCTTTGTACTTTTTTGCAATGCGTTCAATATTGCTAGTGTCTTTTAATATTAATTTTACTTTTTCTGGAATAGCATGCAATTCTTGCATTAAGTGTAAATAACGCTCTTCCGAAATAGTTCCTTTGGCAAATCCTATTTTTAAAGCCATCATGGCTAATACAGCCAATTGGCCAGTAAATGCTTTGGTACTGGCTACACCAATTTCTGGTCCTGCATGTGAATAGGCTCCTGCATTACTTAATCTAGAAATACTGCTGCCAACAACGTTTACTACACCAAAAATAAAAGCACCTTTTTCTTTGGCACTTTCTAATGCTACTAGTGTGTCGGCAGTTTCGCCACTTTGAGAAATAGCAATAATCACATCGCCCGGATGGATGACTGGATTGCGATACCTGAATTCAGAAGCGTATTCTACTTCAACAGGAATCCTACACAGTTCTTCAATTTGATATTCTGCTAATAAGCCAGCATGCCAACTTGTACCACAAGCAACTATTAAAATTCTTTTTGCATTTTTCAATGCTTCCATATGATTTTCAACTCCGCTCATATTAATCATACCATTTTCGGGAAACAAACGTCCACGCAAACAGTCGAAAATAGTATCGGGTTGTTCATGAATTTCTTTTAGCATGAAATGGTCGTAACCACCTTTTTCAATGGCTGCTAATTCCATGTCTAACTTGGTAATGAAAGGAGTTTGTTTTTCGTTGCCTAAGTTTTTTAATATTAGTTCGTCTGGTTTAACAATGGCAATTTCATAATCATTTACATACACCACTTCTTTTGTGTATTCAATAATTGGTGATGCATCGCTAGCTAAAAAGTGCTCACCTTTTCCAATGCCTATCACTAAAGGACTTCCTTTTCTTGCAGCAATAATGGTTTCTGGATCGTCTTTAGAAATCAATAAAATACAATAAGCACCAACTATTCTTTTTAAAGCAATTCTTAATGCTTCTTCAACAGTGCTATTGTTGTTTTTTTTGATGTCTTCAATAAAATTCAGGAGCACTTCTGTATCAGTATCACTCGAAAATGTATAGCCCTTATTTAATAATTCTTTTTTTATTTGTGCATAGTTTTCAATGATGCCGTTATGAATCATTGCCAACTCACCACTGTTTGAAATATGTGGGTGTGCGTTTCTATCACTTGGTTCTCCATGTGTAGCCCAACGGGTATGCCCAATGCCTATATGCGAGTGTAGGTCTTTACCAAAAACACTTTCCTCCATCTCCACTACTTTCCCTTGCTTTTTGTAAACGTTTAACCCATTGGCATTAATTAATGCTACACCAGAACTATCATAACCCCTGTATTCTAATCGTTTTAATCCTTTTAATACAATTGGGTATGCTTCTCTTTTACCGATATATCCTACAATTCCACACATAAATTATTAATTATTTCAGATGGTAAAATTAATTAATTTGATTGAATATTAAGCATTTATAATCAAATGCATTGCAATTGGCAGAACAATTCATTTTCAAAAAGAAAAGAACGCAAAAGTTTGCAGTTTATAGCCGTTTTCTAGCATTTTGCAACTATTTAAGCAAACCCTTTATTTCATTGAGTTTCATCAATGCCTCTACCGGTGTTAATTGGTTGATATCTATTTCGTTTAAACGTTTTCGAATATCATCGAATGTTTGTGAATGGGCATCAAAAATAGAGAGTTGAATTTTTGGGGTATTTAATGCTTGGATATTTTTTTCTAGTTGTTCTTTTTTAGTAGGTGTTTTTTCTACACCAGCGCTATTGTCATTGTCGAACTGCTTGTCTTCTAACTGAATTAAAATTTCGTTTGCACGATCAATTAATGATGGTGGCATGCCCGCCATTCTTGCAACATGAATACCAAAACTATGGATGCTTCCACCTGGTGCAAGTTTGCGCAAGAAAATTATTTTATTGCCAATTTCTTCATTGGTAATATGGTAGTTTTTTACCCGAGGCAATTTTGCTTCTAGCTCATTTAATTCGTGGTAATGCGTTGCAAACAATGTTTTTGGCGCCGATTTGGAATGGTGCAAATGCTCTACAATACTCCATGCAATTGAAATGCCATCGTAGGTAGAAGTGCCTCGGCCAATTTCGTCTAATAAAATTAAACTTCTAGCAGAAATATTATTGATAATACTCGCTGTTTCGTTCATCTCAACCATAAAGGTCGATTCACCTCCGCTTAAATTATCACTAGCACCAACACGGGTAAATATTTTGTCTGTTAATGGAATTTTAGCGGCACTAGCAGGCACAAAACTTCCCATATGTGCCATGAGTGTAATTAAGGCGGTTTGGCGCAACAAGGCGCTCTTGCCGCTCATATTTGGTCCTGTTAAAATGATTATCTGTTGCTTGGCAGGATCAAGTACAATATCGTTCGATACATATTGTTCTCCATCGGGTAAATGCCTTTCTATTACGGGATGACGGCTTTCAGATAATACTAAATCGTAGCCTTCGTGGATGGTTGGTTTTTTATATTGATAAGCGATTGCGTTATCTGCAAAACATATTAAACAATCTAAGGTAGCTAGCACTGTTGCATTCACTTGAATGGGTGCAATATATGCTTGTAAACTAATTATCAGTTCGTCGTAAAGTGCTAATTCAATAGCCAATATTTTTTCTTCGGCCCCTGTGATTTTTTCTTCGTACGATTTTAGTTCTGGTGTAATGTATCTTTCTGCATTTGCCAGTGTTTGTTTGCGTATCCAATCGGCAGGAACTTTGTGTTTGTGTGAATTGGTTACTTCTAAATAATATCCAAACACATTATTGAAACTTATTTTCAACGAACCAATACCCGTTCTCTCTGATTCGCGTTCTTGAATTTGTACTAAATAATCTTTGCCTCCCGAGGCTATGGCCCTTAATTCGTCGAGGGTTTCGTTGATGCCTTCTTTAATGAGGTTGCCTTTATTTGCAGCTACTGGTGGAGCATCGCTAATTTCTTTATAAATGCGTGCTTGTATTTCATTACATGGCTCTAGTGCTGCTGAAAGCTTTTGTATATAAGGGTTTGACGATGATTCACCTGCTTTTTTAATAGCGGCTGTTTGTTCTAATCCACGAGCAAGTTGTACTACTTCGCGCGGATTTATTTTTTTCATTGGAATCTTACTAACAATGCGTTCTACATCGCCACATTGCTTTATTGACTGTGTGATTTTTTGTTTTAAATCAGTTTCAATAATCAGGTGCTCAACTGTGTTTAAACGTTCATTGATTTTAGAAGCATCTTTTAATGGAAAGACCATCCACCTATGAAGCATACGTGCACCCATGGGGCTAACTGTATTGTCTAATATTTTTATTAAACTACTGTTGTTTTCTTGTCCATTGGGTAAGAGTTCTAAATTGCGAATAGTAAAACGATCCATCCATAAAAAATCTTCTCTTTCTAATCGTTGTAAAGATGTGATATGTTGAAGATTTGGATGCTCTGTTTGTTTGAGGTAGTAAAGAATGGCCCCTGCTGCTATAATTGCCTCAGGCATTTTTTCTATACCAAAACCTTTTAGCGAATGTGTTTGAAAATGTTTGAGTAAACTTTCTGTTGCAAATGTTTCCTCAAAAATCCAAGTTTCTAAAGTGTAGGTATAAAATTTCGGTCCAAAAACTTCTTTAAAATGTTTTTGAAAACTACGTTGAAAAATTACTTCGGCAGGTTTTAAACTCTGCAATAATTTATCAATATAATCTGCATCACCTTGCGCCGAAAAAAATTCGCCGGTAGAAATATCTAAAAAAGCAATGCCAATTGTTGTATCTGTAAAATGTATGGCGGCTAAAAAATTATTGCTATTGTGTTCTAATAATTTATCATTTGTGGCAATACCTGGTGTTACCAATTCTGTTACGCCGCGTTTTACAATTCCTTTTGCTGCTTTTGGATCTTCTAATTGGTCGCAAATGGCTACCCGGTAACCTGCTTTTACCAATTTGTGTAAATAAGTATCTAAAGCGTGGTGTGGAAAGCCTGCTAACTCGCTAGCAGAAGGAGAACCATTGTTTCTTTTGGTTAGGGTAATTCCCAACACTTTGGCCGATATAATGGCATCTTCTCCAAATGTTTCATAAAAATCACCCACGCGAAACAACAAAATGGCATCGGGGTATTTTTGTTTTATAGCCCGGTGTTGTTGCATTAAAGGTGTATCTGCGGTAGATTTTGACATGGCAACAAATATACTCTCTTCATTGAGTATCTATATTGTTCTGGCTAGTTTTTTTATCCCTATTGCTATTTGTACAAGTGTTTTATTTGTGCTTTCTTGGGTTTACCTTTGCGCCATGCGAAAACTGAGTATGGATGAGTTAGACCGTATGACGGTTGCCCAATTCAAGGAGGCAAAAAAGAATCCCATAGTGGTGGTGCTAGATAATATTCGAAGCATGCACAATGTAGGTAGTGTGTTTAGAACAGCAGATGCATTTAGAATTGAAGCCATATGTTTGTGCGGATATACGCCACAGCCACCCCACCGAGATATTCAAAAAACAGCCCTTGGTGCCACTGAAACCGTAAATTGGTTGTATTATCCAACCACCAAAGAAGCAATTGAAGACCTTAAAAAATTCGACTATACAGTTTTAGCCATTGAACAAGTAGAAGGAAGTGAATCCTTAGACCAATTTAATAATACAGATAGAAAATTAGCAATTGTTTTGGGCAATGAAGTAGAAGGAGTTGATGCAGAGGCTTTGGCCATTTGTGATGGATGTATAGAAATTCCTCAATTAGGAATGAAACATTCTCTTAATATTTCAGTAGCTGCTGGAATTGTATTGTGGAAATTATCGGAGTCTAAATTAGCGCAGTTAAAAGGATAATTATATTTAAAAGATTGTATAAATAATTGGTGCATGTCAACTGTAAAAAAGTATTTAAGTCTAGTAAAATTTTCACATACCATTTTTGCTATGCCATTTGCAATGATTGGGTTCTTTTTAGGAACTATTCAAACAAATCGTTCGCAAACGATTGGATTAAATTGGAGCACTCAAACATGGAGTATGTGGCAAGTGTTATTGCTGAAGTTCTTTTTGGTATTGGTTTGTATGGTAACGGCTCGAAGTGCTGCTATGGCTTTTAATCGATACCTCGACAGAAGTTTTGATGCAAAAAATCCTAGAACGGCTATTAGAGAAATTCCAAAGGGAATCATATCGCCAAACAGTGCATTGCGTTTTGTAATACTTAGTTCAACTGTATTTGTACTAGCCGCTTTTTGTATTAATCCAATTTGTTTTTTCTTATCGCCTGTAGCATTGTTTGTTATTTTGTTTTATAGTTTCACCAAACGTTTTACAGCCCTTTGTCATTTGGTATTAGGTCTTGGCTTATCACTTGCGCCAATAGGAGCGTACCTTGCTGTGACCGGTCATTTTAGTTTATTGCCCGTGCTTTTTTCATTAGCTGTTATATTTTGGGTGAGTGGTTTTGATATCATTTATGCTTTACAAGATATTGATTTCGACCAGTCGCAAAACTTATATTCTATACCAAGTTTATTAGGAATTAAAAACGCGTTAAAGGTCTCGGAGTTGTTACATGTACTAAGTGCTGCTGCTGTAATTTCAGCAGGTTTTTATGGTGAATTTCATTGGTTGTATTGGGTGGGGATTTTAGTGTTTTGTGGGATGCTTATTTATCAACACACCATTGTAAAACCTAATGACCTTAGTAAAGTAAATATTGCATTTATGACAGCTAACGGAATTGCTAGTGTTGTGTTTGGGGTATTGGTCATAGTAGATTTATATTTGTAATTATGGCAAGAATTATTTGCATCGACTACGGCGGAAAAAGAACTGGTTTAGCCGTAACTGACCCATTTCAAATGATTGCTACTGCATTAACTACAGTGGCCACAAAGGATTTGTATGTGTACCTCAAGCAATATTTTGCCACAGAACAAGTTGAATTAATTTTAATTGGTGAACCATTAAACTTAGATTCATCAGACACACATGCAACCCCCTTAGTTAAAGAAGCTATTAAACGTTTAGAGAAAGAATTTCCTACTATTCCAATTAAAAAAGTCGACGAACGATTTACTTCAAAGATGGCTTCTAGGGCCATGATTGAGATGGGTATGAAAAAGAAAGACAGGCAAGTAAAGGGAAATATAGACCAAATTGCAGCCACTATTATGCTCCAGGAGTACTTACAATCAATTAGTTAGCCAACAATTTGCTAGTTGGGTTAATAGAGGGTATTTTTGCAGCCATTAAAAAATTGTTTAGTTCATGATTCTTCCTATAGTTGCATACGGCGCTGCCATTTTACGTAAAGTTTGTAAAGACATCACACCCGAATACCCTGGATTACCCAAATTATTGGAAGATATGTGGGAAACCATGTACGAAAGCAATGGGGTAGGGCTTGCTGCACCTCAAATTAATAAAGACATTCGTTTATTTGTAATGGACAGTGAGCAAATATTTGAGAACCTAGAAGCAGACGAAGTAGATATTTATCCTGATACGCCCGGTTTTAAAAAAGTGTTTATCAATGCCAAAATTATTTCTTTAGATGGCGAGGAATGGGCTTACAATGAAGGCTGTTTAAGTATTCCAAAAATTAGGGAAGATGTTTTTAGAGCAGCATCGGTTACACTATCTTATTTAGATGAAAACTTTGTTGCACATACAGAAGTGTTTAATGGAATAAGTGCACGTGTTATTTTGCATGAATATGATCATATAGACGGAAAACTATTCATTGATTATATTAAACCTTTACGTAAGAAATTATTACAAGGCAAACTCAATGATATTAGCAAAGGAAAAATTAGAGTTGATTACAAAATGATATTCCCCAAATAATGCGTTACTGTTTTATTGTATTTTTATTTATTGCATTTTTTGCCCAAGCGCAAGATTCAACAATATTAATTGATAAGCAGCCTTTCACTTTAGCCGAAGTAGTTGTTCGAAATAATTTTGATTATAAAAAACTACTCAATCAAATTAAAGAAGACACTAGTTTTTATAAGGCTTTTAGAAATTTGCATGTAATTGGTTTTAGTTCTTATAATGACATTAAAATGTTAGATAAAGCTGGTGGCGTAAAAGCCTCATTAACTAGCAAAACAAGACAAAATCGTTTAGCCAATTGCAGAACGATGGACCTGCTCGAAGAAACTGTTACAGGTGATTTCTACAATTCAAAACACCAATTCAATTACTTAACACCAGAATTATACGCCAGTTTGTTTTTTACAAAAGGACAAATTTGTGGAGAGAATAATATTGTAAAAGGTAGAAATTTAAGTGCAAGTAATAAATCTGGAATAGAGAAGCACAAGGAGCAACTGAAAATGCTTTTTTTTAATCCTGGAAAAAAAATTCAAGGCATTCCTTTAATTGGCAACAAGCTTGATTTGTATGATGAGCATGCCAATAAATTTTACAACTATCGCTTAGATATTGTTGAATACCATGGCAAACTAGCTTATGTATTTTCTATTGTGCCCAAAGAAGAATTATCTGGCCTTAAAAAAGACAATATAGTCATTGATGAAATGACCACCTGGTTCGATATGAAAACCCTTGAAGTGATGGCACGCAATTATAGTTTGAGTTATAAAGCGGGTGTTTATGATTTTGATGTTTCCATGGAAGTTGAAATGACAAAATTCAATGGATTAACTGTTCCATCTGTACTTCGATACAAAGGTAATTGGGACGTAATTTTTAAGAGAAGAGAACGCGCTATTTTTACAGCAACCTTATTTGATTTTACAAAATAAGGGCCACACTCGGTGGCCCCCAAATTCATCCCCCGACGAATTTGCACTATAAACTATTTAGGAAAGCTAATATCTGCGCTAAAGATTTTTTCTCTGGTGTAAAAGAATAATTAACCATTGTTCCTACATCATTCACTAACCTTGTTCCAAGGTATAAATCAGGTCCAAATTTAGAAATGGACACCAATAATAATTTAGTTTTTAATGGAATATTGCTAGTTGTAAAACTTCTAGATGCATATTCGCCATGCATGTCTATTACAGTTCTATTATGGTCAAATACTGCAAATACGGCCGTATTTTTGTTGGTGAAATTGGGCGGTAATATTGCGTAAATATTTGTTTTTGGTGGGTTTGGATCTAAGGCTCTGTGCGCACTTATCCATCGAAAACTTTTTGCCTCTAATTCATAACCTTTTTTAATGCCACTATTTGTTTGAGTACTCCATGTTTTAATCCAACTAGTATCTAAACTTCTTACCCAAGTATTAGCAGGGTCAAATGTGCTAATAGGAAAGGGAAGACTTTCTTTACCGTAAAATACTTGCATATTATCTTCTGCTTCTTCAATATCGGCGTACTTAATTTTTATAGATGCACCAGGTGCTAATGCAAGTTCAGAGCCATTTTTAGTAATGCGAATAAAAAAAGCACTACCAGTTTCTAGAAGGTACATATAGCTTGTATTAGGACGATAAGCTTTAATAAAATCGCCTTTTTTCTGTAACCTAATAATATCTATTCTTGCTTTTCCATCTTGAAGTGCACCGGCGTTATTGGTACAAGATCCACCTTTAAAATCTACTTCAAGTGAATCGCCAAATACAATGGCTTTGTCTTTCCACAAATCAATAGAATCAGAAAATAGAGTGTTTTGTGCTAGCGTGTCAGCTAATGCAGTAATAGGGCTGATGCCTGTAATATTTTTTATCCAAGTAGTATCATTGAATGCATTTCCTTGGTAAGGGGTAAATGTATTTGTATTAGTAGATAATTCTTTAGTACAAGCACTCAATAACAAGAGTATGGTTGCACAAAAGATTTGTATATTTTTATTCATTGGTAAGCTGTTTATAATTAGATACGCTTTTATTATTTATTGTTGCTTTGTTGTTATCGGTTTAAATCGAAACGTAGTCCTACAGACAATCCGCCAATATGAAAACGTTGGTTATATGGCGAAGCACTATTAGTCATGTTCGATAAATTATACCTGAAATAGGGTTCAAAAAACAAATGGGTGTTGTCATTAATTCTTTTAATTAAACTCATACTAGTGTAAAGCCCCATTCCAATATTTGTTTTATATAAAGCGTTGCTCACTTTATTCATAGGAACTGATGCATATGTAGTGTCTAATATTTCACCTTGGTACCAAGACGACAAATTGAAAACTACCCCTGCATTGATGCCAAATTTAAGGTCGTCATTGCCAAATTGATAGCCAAGTGTAACAGGAATGTCAATGCTCCTAAATTGGTTGTGTACTGTATTTACACTATATCCAATTTGCCTAAGAACACTTGTATCACTTACTAGAATGGTGTCTCCAGCAGATCGAATAATTGTTCTAGCAGTAATTACAGTGGTTGTTTTATATTCATTCTCGTTTCGGTAACTAAATTTTTGATTGAGTTGCGAATATTGAAAACCTGCTTTTAATAAAAAGTTATCGTTTAATGGTTTGATAAGTCTAAATCCAGCAGTATAACTAATTTGCATTTGCTCACTACTGTCTTTTTTATCGAGATACTGTTGTGGAGCAGATATATTAGATACATATTTCAATGCATAATCAGGGGATGCATATAATTCTATTCCCCAGTCGGTATTAAATGAAGACCTGCCCTTAATGTTAGGACAAATAATAATGCCTTGAATTTTTTTATCATGTGCGTTATTAGCCAAGGTTTTATTTACTAAAGAAAAGTTGTTGTTCAATTCAGTAGTATTTAATAAAATGGGAAATGAAGGATTGATTTTTGTAAATGCAACGTAATTTTCTTCAGCTAATTTATTTGATTCATCGGCTGATTTATTTTCAATTCTATTGGCAGAAATTTTTCCTACAACAGTATTTGCATTATTGACATTTTGTTTATTAACTAACTGTTCTGAAATCAGTACAATTTTATTGGTTGTTTGATTTTTTAAAAGTAAAGAACGGTTAGTATTATTATTTACTAAGTTATTTTCGTTGTTAGTTTTTGAAGCAGACAATACAACTGTTTTTTCAATTTTTACAGTAGTAATATCGGCGGTATTTTCTGCTCCAATATTTTCTTGGGTTGTGTTCTTTGAATTTTGCGCAACAGACTTGCTGTTATTGTCAATATTAGTTGTTGTTTTAACTAAATTATTATTTGTTGTTTGTTCATATTTAAAACCGCCATAAAGGCCAGCAATAATTAGGGTTGCAATAAGTATACCTAAGCCTAAATTTTTTGGAAGATAAAAAGCAGTTGGGCGTTTTTTATCCTTGGGCATAATTTTTTCCCAAAGGCCTTCTGGCACTGGAGCCGTATGGTCTTTGAGTTGGTCCCTAAAGAACTTGTCAAATTGGTTATTTGTCATTTTATACAGCAATTTGTTGTAATTGAGTGATTTGTTCTTGCAGCATTTTTCGGGCTTTTACCAGCTGACTGCGACTGGTTCCTGGTTGTATTTTTAGCATCTCGGCAATTTCATCGTGGCTATATCCTTCTATCACATTTAAATTAAACACCATTCGGTAGCCATCTGGCAACTGACTGATGAGTTTTAAAAGGTCTTCTTGGCCAAGATGGGCATAAGCATATGGTGCTAATTGCGGGGCCTCTGAGCCATTTTCATCAATATCCTTAAAATGTATTTTTTTCTTTTCTAAATGTCGGATAGCCGTATTTACAATAATTCTCCTAAGCCATCCTTCAAAACTGCCTTCAAATTTAAACTGGTGCAAGTATTGGAAAACTTTAATAAACCCTTCCTGCATGATGTCTTCTGCCTCCATTGTATCGTTTGCATATCGCAGACAGACACCCATCATTTTAGGCGCATGCTTTTCAAATAGCATGCGTTGGCAATTAGGGTTTTGCCTGATACAGCCTTTAATTAGGTCGTTTTCCGTCACCCGAAATAATTTAGTTTGATAGCAATAATAAGATACCCAACCAGCAATTTTCGCTGCCTGAATTAGTATGTGGGTAATAAAGGAAACAAATAAATTGCTTTTATATAGTCTTTGGGCTGTTAATCTTTTCTAAACACCAGTTAAAACCTTAAAAATTCGTTGTGTATATAGTCAACAACGCTAGTTAAACTTTTTGATTCCTTATAAACAGCTAATTGCCTATCTGCCCCAGTTCCGGTTTCAAAAATCTTAGTTACATTTTCTATCATATGTCTGCACCCTAGGTCATCGAGTACTTCGTCTACAAAATCTAATAATTCGTAAATTAATAATCGGGTATTTACTTCTGTTTCTTTTCCGAAATCAATTAATGTACCGTCTATGCCATACCTACTAGCTCGCCACTTATTTTCTGTAATAAGGGCGCGTTCGTAAATCATAAAGTTTAAATTCTTAGAACGCAATTTGTAAATTTTAGCACAGATTGCTTGAAAGAGGGCTGCAATGGTGATTGTTTCTGTTACAGTTAATGGCACATCGCAAATACGGAATTCAACTGTATTAAAAAATGGATGCACCCTTAAATCCCACCATATTTTTTTTGCATTGTCTATACAGTTGGTTTTTATAAGTAAGTCTACATAATTTTCATACGCTTCAATACTTTCATAATAATCAGGAATGCCTGTTCTAGGAAATTTATCAAAAACTTTCGACCGAAAAGATTTGTATCCAGTTTCCCTTCCTTCCCAAAATGGAGAGTTGGTACTGAGTGCATAAACATGGGGTAAGAAATAGCGCGCTGTATTGGCAATATGGATGGCCATTTTTCGATCTTCCATTCCTACATGAACATGTAATCCAAAAATTAAATTACTTCTAGCAGCTTCTTGTAATTCATTTACAATTTGACTGTATCTAACATGGTCTGTAATGAGTTGACTTTGCCAATGGCTAAATGGGTGAGTGCCTGAAGCGCCAATCCAAAATCCAAGATTTCCGGCAATCTCTGCTATAGTAGTTCTTAAATTAGCAACATCTGTAAATGCTTCGTCTATATTTTGGCAAATATCTGATCCTACTTCTACAACAGCTTGGTGCATTTCTGCCTTCACTTTATCCTTCAATAATTTTTGCCCTTCCAACACAATCTTTTGTTCGTGACTAGCCAATTCTTTGGTGATAGGGTTTAAAACCATATACTCTTCTTCTACACCAAGGGTAAACTGTTTGAAATTTAAATTCGACATACACTAGTTAATTTTCTAGAATTAGGCATTTCGCTTGAAGTAACGTAAGATGGAACTGCTTTAAATTTACTGAAACATTTTGATGCAACTAATTTTTTTCGAATGCTTTATCATATAAGCATAAAAAAAGCCGAACAAATTGTTCGGCTTTTTTTATAAGTTGTAATTAGGTTAAAAAATGTAACGAAGTCCTAATTGTAAACCCCAAGTACTAAAGGTACTTAGTGTGTTCATGAAAGGTTTAGTTACTAATTGACCGTTTAATTGAGTTAAGTTGAAAGTAGGGTTACCTGAAGCATCGATCGTTTTAAAGATCAAAGGAGATCCAGTTGTATAACTTTGTTGAACGCCCCACATTTTGTTAATTAAGTTACCCGCATTTAAGATATCAGCAGAAATTTGAATAGTATTCTTTTTCTTACCTACAGTTGTATAGATATCTTGTAAGATTCTAATATCAAATTTGCTATACCAAGGCAAGTATGCAGAGTTTCTACCAGCATATTTACCTAAGTTATTTCTGATATAAGGGGTGTTGTCTACGAATAGATTCCAAGCATCAGCTTGTTCTTGAATGCTACGTGCAGGGTTTGTACCACTTGCTGCTTGTGCAACAAATACAGGAGTTCTAGTAAAGTACATTAAGTCAGCACTGTTACCATCATTGTTCAAATCTCCATTATAAGTAAAGCTGTAGTTTCTTTGCTTGTTCAATTCTCCAAATAAAGAGATTGTTGTAGCTAAATGTTTGCCATATTCAAATCTGTAAGACATTGAACCAACATAACGGTAAGGCATTACATATTGAGAATTGTATAACTCAAGACTGTTTTGAGTACCTACAGTTGCATTAGAATTCCATACAGAAGAAGCTGTACTACCTGGGTTGGCTGTTACTTCGTTTGCATAACTAGCAGTGTAAGCAATTGATCCGTAGAATCCTTTTTTAGCAGCTTTAGTAATTTGGAATGTTACAGATCCACTAGAACCTTGGTCGGTATTTTCAAGGACAATTGCAGAACCAATTGCAGCATTGATTTTTCTGTCAGCAGCAAGTAAATATCTAGGTCTAGTATCAGCTGTTGCAAAAGTAGCGTTTGGTGCTTTTTGGTTAGCATTTCTCATTACAACGGCATTTAAATCCTTTGTATATAATAGATCAACACTAGCCAACCAGCCATCGCCTAATTTTTTATCGAAAGCCAAATTGCTTCTCCATACTTGTGGGAACTTAAAGTTCTCATCAGCAATTACAATATTAGCACCAGAAGTCAAAACTCCAGGTGTTGGAGTGAATGTACTTCTGTAAGCATCAGGATTTGGATTGAACAAATAGTTAGCCAACAAAGCAGGACTAGTAACCTGAACACCTTGTTGGTACATTGAGCTATTGGTAGGCATATTGGTTAAGAATACAAATGGAATTCTACCTGTGAAAATACCTGTACCACCTCTAAATACTAAGTTCTCTTCGTCTACTTTATAACGGAAACCAAGTCTTGGAGAAATGTAATTTGTAGCTTTTGGCCATGCACCAGTGCTATAAGATTTTGCATTTCCATTAACATCAGCAAAAGTTATTGCAGAAATATTTGGATTAGCCAAAGGTTGCTCTGGGTAAACTGGTTTGTCTACACGTAATCCTAGTGTTAATTTAAAATCAGAATTGATATTTATTTCGTCTTGTAAATAAAGACCTAACTGACCCATTTTAAAGTTTGCAGAATAAGGTGCATCAACTCCAGGAACTAAAGAATAACTGTAAGAATAAAAAGAAGGTGCTTTGTTACTCATGAAGTCTGCTAAAGAACTGTAGGCATAATAACTAGATGCGCCAGCCATAAACATATTACCTACTCTTTGGTATTCATAAGAAATACCAGCAGTTAGGGTGTGTTTACCAGCATAGTAGTTGAAGTTATCAGTAACACTAAAAATGTCGTTGATTACATCATTGTTTTTAGTGAATGGATCAGTACCAGCACTCATATAGTTTTGAGCATTGTTATTGAAGATATCAATAGTAGGGAAAGCAACACCACCAGGAATAGTTCTGGTATCTTGTACTTTAGTAATAGTAGCTAATAATTGGTTAGATGCTTTTCCTTTGAAATTTGAATTCAATTCTAATGAACCAGATTTAACAACGTCTTGAAATCCATAGTTGGAATTTGCAAAAGACATTGATTGTGATCCAAAACGACTTTGAGGTAAACGAGCAGAAACTGTACCACCTGTAACCGCAAAACTACCACTCAAGTTAGGAATAGAAGTTGCGTTTAATTGTTGGTCATTTTGGTTTACTAATTCGCTATACTTTAAAGTTAATTTGTGTGCATTGCTAATGTTCCAATCTAATTTTACAAGGAACTTGTGGTTCTTAGTAATAAAGTTTGGAAAATTATCATAAGCACCTGTATTGTATCCGTATTTAGATAATAGGTAATCAGAGAATTTCTTTAAAGAGTCAACACTTGTGTTTGAAACGTTACCAGCGCCTGAACCACCTTTAGGGCTATAAGGAACACCTGGAACACTTTTCTCTTCAGATTCGTAGTTTAAGAAGAAGAATAATTTATTCTTAATTAACGCGCCGCTTAATGAAGCACCAATTGTTTTGTTTGTTGAATTGGTAAATGGAGCAAGATCTTGAGATCCTACGTGCTTACCATTGTAGTCTTGGTTTCTATAAAAACCATAAGCAGTTCCTTTTAAAGTATTTGTACCACTTTTAGTGATAGCATTAATACCTGCACCAGTAAAATTAGATTGCTTAACATCGAAAGGAGAGATGCTCACAGAAACCTCTTCAATTGCATCAATTGAAATAGGGCTAGATCCACCACCTGGGAAAGGATCGCTACTTAAACCAAAGTTATTATTCAAGTTAGCTCCGTCAATCATGGTATTGTTATAACGACCATCACGACCAGCAAAACTTGTACCATTTGCTTGAGGAGTTAATCTTGTAAAGTCAGTAATACTTCTGCTGATTGAAGGCAAAGTGCTCAATTGCGCTTGACCAATAACAGTAGTTGCATTGTTTTTATCAATACCTGATTTTCTTTTTTGTGTAAGCACAGTTACTTCACTAAGGTTTTTTGCTGCGTCAGCAAGCACACTAGTGATGGTAAATCCTTCTCCTAAAGAAAGATAAACGTTTTCTACTGTTTCAGTTTTTAAACCAACATAGCTTATTTTAACTGAGTAAGGACCGCCAATACGTAAACCTGGAAGATTAAACGCACCTGATTTCTTAGAAACAGTTGTATAAACAGTTCCAGAAGGCGTATGAGTTGCAGTAATTGCAGCTCCCTCTAAAGGTAAACCTTCATTGGTTTTAATACTACCAGTAATGCTACTTGTTGTAACCTGCGCAAATGAGGCAAATGCCATCAATAATGCAGGGAGGATAAATAGAATTCTTTTAAAGATTCTCATGTTGAATATGATTTAGATTTTGCAAATATGACGTTAAATTTTAAAATTGTTGCATATTTCCCTATTAATTTTACCTCTAAAAGGCCATATTTCTTCAAAATGTTGCTTATTTGTTTATAAATCCGCCAATAAGGTGCAGCTTATTGTAAAACAAGCTATGTTATTCTTTTTTTAGGGGATCGATTTTTACAGTTTCCCAACGTACTTTTGCCCAATAATTGAAAGATATGTTAGATAGAATAGAATTGGCCATTGATGCAATTAAAAAAGGTCAATTGGTAATAGTTGTAGATGATGAAGACAGAGAAAATGAGGGTGATTTTATAGTGGCAGCTCGTCATGCTACTCCAGAAGTAATCAATTTCATGAGCAAGGTGGGTAGAGGCTTGATTTGTGCAGCATTAACCGAAGAGCGATGTGCAGCGCTTGAATTAGAGCCGATGGTGGTTTCAAACACTTCTTTACACGAAACCGCATTTACAGTTTCGGTAGATTTAATAGGTCAAGGAACTAGTACTGGAATTTCTGCCCAAGACCGATCTAAAACGGTGTTAGCCTTAATTAATCCATCAACCAAAGTGACTGATTTAGGAAGGCCAGGACATATATTTCCTTTAAAGTCAAAAAATGGAGGTGTGCTCCGTAGAGCTGGGCATACTGAAGCTACTGTTGATTTAGCACGTTTAGCTGGATTAGAACCAGCAGGTGTTTTGGTAGAAGTGATGAATGAAGATGGTACAATGGCTCGTTTGCCTGAACTACTAGAAATAGCTAAAAAATACGATTTAAGAATTATTTCTATCAAAGACTTAATCGACTATCGATTAAAGTCCGATTCATTGATTGAAGAAATTGTTCGGGTAGATATGCCAACTAAATATGGTCATTTTAAATTGGTAGTTTTTAAAGAAAAAATTACTGGTGCAGAACATTTGGCGTTAATAAAAGGAACTTGGGAAACCAACGAACCAGTTTTAACACGCGTGCACAGTAGTTGTTTTACAGGTGATATTTTAGGAAGTTTTCGTTGCGACTGTGGCGAGCAATTACACCGTGCCATGAAAATGGTAGAAGCAGAAGGCAAGGGGATTATTTTATACATGAACCAAGAAGGCCGCGGCATTGGTTTGGTGAATAAATTAAAGGCCTATAAATTACAAGAAGAGGGGATGGATACTGTTGAAGCAAATTTGCACCTAGGTTTTGGAATGGATGAAAGAGACTATGGTGTAGGTGCTCAAATTTTACGCAGCTTAAATGCAACTAGTTTGAAACTCATGAGTAATAATCCTAGAAAACGTGCTGGATTAAAAGGATACGGAATTGATATTGTAGAAATTGTTTCAATTGAAACTGTTCCTAATGAGTTTAATGAAAAATATTTACGAACAAAAAGAGACAAACTCGGCCACGAAATTCTAGGAAACTAATAGTATAAAAAAAGCCAGGAAATTATTATGATTTCTGGCTTTTTTTATGCTGTTTATTTATTTCTTTTCTTTTAATTTTTCTACTTGCGCTTTGGTTTCGTCTAATTCTTTTTGCATTTGAATTAGGTACAATGTTAGTTCTTCTACTTTCTTTAAAAGCAAGCCATTCATCTTGCCTAAATCAAGTCCTTCTGTCATGACTGTTTTAGTAGAGGGCATGTCGGGCAAATGTTTATTTTCATTAATGTATTGCGCCAATTTATTGATAGAAAGTAAATGGTAATCTGTTTCAAAAACATTGTCGTACCAGTCTTTAGAATCTTTAACGGCCACCTTAACTTTTTCAGTTAAAATACCTTGTTCAACATACAATTTATATCCATCATATTGTGTTTGTACGTCGCCAATTTTTACGCGTCCTTCGTATGAATCAACAGTAAAAAAATCTTTTTCAACAAGGTCGGTAGGTGCTTTGTAGCTTATTTTAAAAGACTGTGGTGTTTTAAGGGTGTTGTCTCCTGAAACCCTTGCCCCGATTGACCAGTAGCTAATGTTTTTTGGGTCGGTAGAATTGCCATTAGAGAACATTATGCTTGGCTCGTTTTGACCACTAGCAGCCCATTCGTTACTCAACTTTAATAGAAAATTCTTTTTATTGGTATTGCCTGCACCTCTCTTTATTTCAAGTGGTGCGCCTGGTGTAATTGTTCCCAATCCTACAAAGCCTGCAGCTGGAAAAACATTTTCAATGCTTGGGTCAGTTGCTGCTAATTTTTTTTCGGCAAAACTTGTTTTTGCTTTTGAACTTGCTTGACTATTACTTTTAATTACAAATCCTGTAAAAAAAACTAGGGGTAATAGGATTTTTTTCATGGTGATAATTTTTCTATTTGTGTGGTGGATATCCCGATTCCAAATCTTCTCGCTCTTTCTCTTTTTCGTATGCTTTTATTATTGATTTTACTAAGCGGTGCCTTACAACATCTTCTTCATCTAATTGAATATGTGCAATACCATCTACATCTTTTAAAATACGTGTTGATTTTTCAAGACCACTGCGCATATTTCTAGGCAAATCAACTTGAGTAGGATCTCCAGTAATAATGGCTTTGGCATTTGCACCTATTCTTGTTAAAAACATTTTTAATTGGAGGTCATTTGTGTTTTGTGCCTCGTCTAAAATAATAAATGCATTATCAAGTGTGCGGCCACGCATGTAAGCAAGTGGTGCAATTTCAATTGTACGAGTACTCATGTAATAGCCTAATTTATCGGCGGGTATCATGTCGTCTAATGCATCATATAATGGACGTAAATAAGGATCTATTTTTTCTTTTAAATCACCTGGTAAAAAGCCCAAACTTTCACCTGCTTCAACTGCTGGTCTGGTTAAAATAATTTTTTTAACCAATTTGTTTTTTAAAGCTCGAACAGCCAATGCTACTGCGGTATATGTTTTACCAGTACCTGCTGGTCCTATGGCAAAAACAATATCGTTTCTATCGGCAGCTAGAACCATTTTTTTCTGGTTCTGTGTTCTGGCCCTTACAGTTTTTCCATTAGGTCCAAAAACCAAAATATCATTTGGGTTTCTGTCAACAAAATTATCGATTGTTTCAACGTCATCACCACCTAGTATTTGCTGAAAATAAATTTCACTCAGGTGTCCATTTCTTTCAAGATACTGGATTATGAGATCGATTTTTTCGCGCGCAATTTCTATTTGCTCTGGTGCGCCACTCATTTTTAATTGTGTACCTCTTGACAGGATTTTTAACAAAGGATATTTTTTTTTCAAGAGGTCTAATTTCCCATTATTAACGCCAAAAAATTCAATGGGATTTACTGTTTCGAGGTTAATGATTGTTTCTGTCAATCTGTTCGGTTTTAGAAATTTCAAGATGAGGTGGAATACCGATTATTGTGTTACTCAAATTTAATTGGATATACCCAACAAATCCTAATAATTCTTATTCACAAAATGTGGATAGAATTTATCCATGAAATTTCAATAAGCATATACCAACGATGCCTAGGAATAACTTAACAAAAAAATTACATTACAATCGTGTAAGAGCCAATAATTAAGCAATTTATTATAGGGCTTTTAGTGCAGCAATGGTTGCAATAGGATCGGCAGATTTAAACACTGTATTTCCTGCAACTAATACATCGGCACCTGCATCTAAGATTGACTTGGCATTTTCAAGTGTAACACCTCCATCAATTTCAATTAAAGTATTCGCACCATGTTTTATAATCAATTGTTTGAGGGTTCTTATTTTTTCTAGTGTTTGAGGAATAAAAGATTGTCCACCAAATCCAGGGTTAACGCTCATGATACAAACCAAGTCTATATCTTGTATAATGTCTGCTAATAAATGCACTGGTGTATGCGGGTTTAAGGCAACCCCTCTTTTCATGCCAAGTGATTTGATTTGTTGCAGATTCCTGTGCAAATGTGTACAGGCTTCATAATGTACAGTCAGTATATCGGCTCCTGCTTTCTTAAAAGCTTCGGCATATTGTTCTGGGTGTTCAATCATTAAATGCACATCGCAAACCTTGGTTGTTGCAGTTCTTAATTGTTCAATTACAGGTAAGCCAAAACTAATATTTGGCACAAAACTTCCATCCATTACATCTAAGTGAAACCAGTCGGCAGCGCTCTTGTTTAACATGTCACATTCCGATGCTAATTGTAAAAAGTTACTGGCTAATAAAGAAGGAGCTATAATAGGCATTGATACAATTTAATGGTGTTGATAGAAAGTTTTATTTGTATTTGGCAACAAAATTACGATTTTGAACTCAGCTACCCGAAGCCTTTTTTAAACGTGCAATAGCATCGGCGGCTTCTTTTATAGACTTGTCTAAGGTTAGCGCTTTTTGATAATTGTCAATTGCAGCGGCTTTATCTGCTAATAACTCATTACATTTTGCCATCCAATAATAGCCATCGGCATAATTGTTTTTTAGGGTTATTACTGTTTGAAATACCATTAAGGCATCTTTTGTTTTATGTTGGTCGTAATAAACGAAACCCTTTTCCATATAGGCTTCCATGTATGAATAGTTATTTGCAATGCATTGATTGAAAAATTGAATAGCATTGCTAGTGTTGCCAATTCTTGCATGGTAAATACCTGTTATAAATAGTGTATGTGCTAAATAGGTTCTGCCTAATTTCAAGTCAGCCACTTGTTTACAAAGGTTAAGTGATTCAGGATCTTTTTTTTCTGCATATAAGTTTGCTAAAGCCAATAAAGCGTCGGGGGAAGGATAGACTTTAATAGCATTTACGTATGCATTGATGGCATTGTTCGTGTCTTTATTATGGGTTGAAACCAATGCTTTTTTAAACCAGAGTCCAAAATTGGCTTTGTCTTTAATAATTAATGAGTCTAATTGGTTCAAGGATTCTTGATAATCGCCGGCGCTATCTAGTACATCGGCTAGCTTAAAACGCAGTCCCATACTATCTGGGAATTGCTTTACAGTATTGGCTAATTCAATAATTGCTTTAGGCAATTGACTTGCTGTATTTGATGAATCTGTTTTTTGTTGTTTTGGCTCACAAGCAAATAATAGTATCAATGCAATGAGGCTGATTCGGTATTTCATACAATAAAAGTACGTTGACAAAAATTTCTATGACAGTTTTTTGACAATAGGCAGGCGCAAACTGCTTATTTTTGTATCATATTAACAATTTATGAAAAAATATATTCTGTTATTTAGTCTCTTTTGTAGTGCTTTGAATGTAATTATTGCACAAGAAAAGTTAGCAATCCCTGATTCTGTTTTGTTTTCTGGGGAGAAGCATTTTAAGAATATTCGCCAATTAACTTTTGGGGGAGACAATGCAGAAGCTTACTGGAGTTTCGACGGAAAGTCTATTATATTTCAACGAACCAATCCAAAAGAAGGGTTGATTTGCGACCAAATTTTTATTGGTAAAATACCAACCAAACCTGAGGAACCTTTTACTTATAAAATGGTCAGTTCAGGTAAAGGAAGAACCACTTGTTCTTATTTTTTACCTGATGGGAAACATATCATTTATGCTTCTACGCACTTGGGTGCCGATTCTTGCCCGCCAGTTCCAGATCGTTCAAAATATGGCAACAAGTACATTTGGCCTTTATATGATTCCTATGATATTTTCATGGCAGATTTGAATGGAAAAATCGTAAAACAATTAACCACTGCAAAAGGCTATGACGCCGAAGGAACACTTTCTCCAGACGGAAAAAAAATGATTTATTGCAGTGATAAAGACGGAGACCTTGATTTGTATATTATGGATTTACAAACCGGCAAAGAAAAAAAAGTAACCAATACTTTAGGATACGATGGTGGCGCTTGGTTTAGCCCAGACGGGAAAAAAATTGTATGGCGTGCAAGTAGGCCAAAAACAGCAGCAGAAGTGAAGGAGTATAAAGAATTATTGGCAGAAGGAATGGTTGCTCCAACACATATGGAAGTATATGTTGCAAATGCAGATGGTTCTGATGCAAAACAAATTACTTTTTTAGAACAAGCAAACTGGGCACCTAATTTTACACCAGACAGCAAACACATTATTTTCTGTAGTAATCACGAATACAAAAGGGGCTTTCCTTTTAATATGTACCTAACTGATATCAATGGTAAAGGCTTAGAAAAAATTAGTCGTGACCGTGGCTTTGATGCTTTTCCAATGTTTAGCCCAAATGGCAAAAAAATTATTTTTGCAAGTAATAGAAATAATGGGGGTACGCGGGATACTAATTTGTTTGTTGCTGATTGGGTAGAATAAATCATTTAAAAGAATGATTTTGGCTTTTGGTTTCAGATGCTTATTTTCAATGAATCATTCTGTTAAAAAAAACTATTTATGTATCAAGGACTATTGCACTTACACAGTTTATTGCGTTGGATAATTTTAGTATTGTTGGTGGTAAATATTATTCGCCATTTTTCAGCATCCAATAATCCATTTAATAGTACCGATAAAAAATTAGGTTTATTCTTGATGATTGCGGCACACACAACCTTGTTGTTGGGCTTATACCAGTGGTTTACCGGCGATTTGGGCTTACATAAAATTCAAGAAATTGGCATGGCAGCAGCCATGAAAGATAGTGTGCATCGTTTTTGGATAGTGGAACATATTACAGGTACCATTTTGGCTGTTCTATTAATAACTATTGGAAGAGGCGTTGCCAAAAAATCAATGCCTGATGCTTCAAAACATAAACGATCGGCCATTATTTATTTGATAGCACTTATTATCATTTTGGCTGTTGTTCCTTGGCCATTTAGAGCAGGTATAGGACGTCCTTGGTTTCCAGGGATGTAATTGCTTAACGCTTTCCTAGTTCAATCACTTCGCAGTCTTTAATGTCTTTGCCATCAATGGTGAATCTTATTAATGTGCGCATTTGGTGCCAACCGTGTTTTCCTGCGGCACCTGCATTCATATGTAAGCATTGGTATTGTTGGTCGTACATCACTTTAAGAATATGGGAGTGTCCGCTAATAAACAATTGAGGGCGATGCGTTTTAATTAATTGAATGGAATTAGGATTGTATTTTGGTGGGTATCCTCCAATATGAACCATTAAAACAGACACAGATTCGCATTCAAAAGAAAGAACTTCAGGATATTCCGACCGAATATCATAACCGTCTATATTTCCATAAACACCTCTTAAAGGTTTTATTAATTTTAGTTCATCGGCAATTGAGGCATTGCCAAAATCGCCAGCATGCCATATTTCATGGCAATTGGCAAAGTGTTTGGCAACACTTGGGTCTATGTAACCATGTGTGTCTGAAATAAGACCTATACGCGTCATAATTCAAAATTAGTTGATTGCAAGTAGCAAATATTTTTTTGAAGGTATTTAAAATTAACAGTTTACACTTGCTTGAATCACTTGAAATTTTAGGTATTTTTATAGAACTAATAATTCGTTGATGAAGTATGTTTTAATACTACTATTTTCTATTTGTTGCAATCGCCTAATGGCGCAAGAATTTTCAGGGAATAGTAGTGCTGTTAAATGGCTACAAATAAATACCGATACGGTAAACATTATTTTCCCAAAAGGCATGGAAGCGAATGCCATGCACCTTGCTACAGTTGTACATGCTATTCAGCGCAATGATAGCGCTAGTTTGGGCGCACAATTAAAAAAAATAAACCTAGTTATACAAAACGAACAAACCTTCTCTAATGCTTATGTAGGACTTGCACCTTGGCGCTCTGAATTTTATACAACGCCTCCTCAAAATCCTTTTGAATTAGGTGCGAATAATTGGATAGACAATTTAGCAATACATGAATTTAGGCATGTACACCAGTATGCCAATTTCAATAAAGGTTTTTCGAAATTCGCCTCTTTTATTTTGGGCGAACAAGGAAGGGCAGTAGCTAATTCAGCGGCCATTCCAGATTGGTTTTTTGAAGGAGATGCCGTATATAATGAAACAAAGTATAGCAAACAGGGTAGGGGAACTTTGCCACTTTTTTTTAGTGGATTTCAGTCATTGTATAAAGCAGGGAAAGCGCCAAATTATCAGCAATTAAGGAATGGTTCATTTGTTGCTTATATGCCTAATCGGTATGAGTTGGGTTATTTATTAGTGAGTTATGGCAGAGGTAAATATGGGGATAGTATTTGGAAAACGGTTTCAAATAATGCGGCAAGATTTAAACCATTGGTATATCCATTCCAACAAGCTTTTAAAAACGCAACAGGTATTGCATTTAACCAGTTTGTATTTGAAGCAAAATCTTTTTACCAAACACAATGGAAAGAACAAAATGACGAACCGATTAAATGGCTAACAAGCCCATTGCCAAAGGATGTGGTTGACTATAAGTATCCTTATGCATTTTCAAATGAATCTTTAATAATACTAAAAAAATCATACAAAAAAAATCCTGCATTTTTTATTATTAATCAAGACCAATCCGAAACAAAAATTGCCAACCAATCTATTGCAACTGACGATTATTTTTCTTACAATAATGGCAAAATAATTTATGCGGCAGACCAACCAGATATTCGATGGGGCAATCGAGCATACAAACAACTCAAACTAATTGATGTTACTACCAAGGAAGAAAAAACAATTGTAAAAAACACCAAATACTTTTCTCCAGATATTTCGCACAATGGATTAAATATTCTAGCAGTGGAACTCCCTGCTAACACAGGCTCTTCAATTGTATTAATGGATTTGGCAGGTAATAAAATAAATAGCAATTATGCTAACCAATTGATCTATGCCAATCCAAAGTTTTCGGCCAATGATCAGTGTGTTTATTACACTGCAAGAAACCAATTGGGAGAGATGGCTTTGTTGAAAAAAGAATTAAACCATTTTGATACGGAACAAATTGTATTAAATTTTTCCAATGCGTTGATTGGATTTTTAACTGTTCAATCAGATACATTAATTTTTACAACAACCAATCAAGGTCGCGACGAAATATGGGCCTATATTGATGGGGTAGCAAAAAAAGGACCATTTAAATTAGCTACTTATTCAACTGGTTTGTATCAAGGGGTAATTCGTTCGAACGGAACAATTGTTGCATCGGTTTTTACAGCATCTGGGTATCAACTAGGTCAATTAAACAACCATTTTGAAAGTATACAATATAAAAATGCATTGACAGATTTATATGTTCCTTCCATTTACAAAAAATCAGACCAACAGTTATTAGTTGGCTTAATTGATAGAAGTTTTGAAATTACCAATTATTCAAAATCCTACAAACTTTTCAATTTCCATAGTTGGAGGCCAATGTATGAGCAACCGGAATATTCTTTTCGGCTCTATGGTCAAAACATTTTAAATACACTCCAGTCTGAATTGGCATATACTTACAATGAAAATGAAGGGAGTAGTAAAATAGGATATGATGGCATTTATGGCGCGCATCTTTTACAGCCAGTATTTGGAATGAGTCAAACTTGGAATCGATCGGCCTATTTAAACAAAGACAGCTTGCTCCATTGGAATGAAACCAATGCTTATTTGGGAATTCAATTACCCCTTAATTTTTCGGGCGGTCAATTTTATCGTTACCTAACAGTTAGTTCCTCTTATCACCTAAATCAAGTGAATTGGACAGGCATAGGAAAACAAATGATGCCCAATGCTGGTATTAATTTTATTACTAGCAGTATTAGCTTTATTAGCCAGATTCAAAAAGCCAAACAACAAATTTATCCGCATTGGGGGCAACGCATATTGCTACAATACAAACAAGCGCTCGGCAATAGTAGTGCAAACCAAATTTTATTGAGTGGATCTTATTATCTGCCAGGACTGTTTAATAACCATAGTTTCGTTGTAACAGGGTCATACCAAGTAAGAGACACTTTGCAACAATATACTTACAGTAATAATTTTCCTTTTTCTAGGGGATATACGGCAATAGACTTTCCTAGTATGTGGAAACTAGGCCTTAATTACCACCTACCCATTGCTTATCCCGATTGGGGTTTTGGTAATCTGGTTTATTTTTCAAGAATCAGGGCAAATGCTTTTTTTGATTTTACAGAGGGTAAAAGTTTGCGAACAGGCAAAAAAACAAATTTTAGAACAGTAGGCGCAGAAATTCACTTCGATACTCGCTGGTGGAACCAACAACCCGTAAGTTTTGGTATTCGGTATAGTCATTTGTTAGATTTAGAATATCGGGGTCAAACCCAACCCAATATTTGGGAATTTATTGTGCCAGTGAATCTTTTTTAAAATTTTAAATTGGGATTATTTTATCATTTCTTAAAATTTGACGCCCTTTATGTGGATATTTTATGGCATATTTGCACCGAAATAGGCTTATTTGGGCTGATTTTCCACATTTTAAAGATTTTTTTCCACTTATTTTTCATATTTCCACTGCAAACTAATATCTTTGCAGCCCCAAAAATTGTATGTCGAAACAACCGCTGATTAAACAAGATGGAGTAATTCTAGAAGCCTTAAGCAATGCTATGTTCAGGGTGAAGCTAGAAAACGGCCACGAAATACTGGCAACCATCTCTGGTAAAATGAGGATGCACTACATCCGTATTCTTCCAGGTGATAAAGTGGGGGTTGAGATGAGCCCTTATGATTTGAGTAGAGGAAGAATCATCTTCCGTTACAAATAGTGGTAAGGACAAACAGGTAAAGGGATAAAATTATTTAGGTACCAATAAGCCAAAAAAGTTGCGAAAGCAATAAATAGGCGAAGAAAAAACCATTTTATGAAAGTTAGAGCTTCTATCAAAAAGCGCAGTGTTGATTGTAAGATTGTGAAGCGTAAAGGCAAGCTATACGTAATCAACAAAAAGAACCCTCGTTATAAGCAACGTCAGGGATAGTAAAACATTGGATCACTAAATTGGTGCTCTTAAATAAATAGTATAAAAACTTAAAATTAGAATATGGCTCGTATTGCCGGTATCGATATACCAAAGAATAAAAGAGGAGAAATTGGTCTAACCTATATTTTTGGGATTGGACGTTCAACTGCTCAGTATATTCTTACTAAAGCTGGTATTGACTTTAACAAAAAAGTAAATCAGTGGAACGACGAAGAACAAGGTGCTATTCGTAACATCATCAACTCCGAATTTAAGGTAGAAGGTGCTTTACGTAGTGAAGTTTCAATGAGCATCAAACGCTTATTGGATATTGCTTGTTATCGTGGATTGCGTCACCGTAAAGGTTTGCCTGTTCGTGGTCAACGTACCAAAACGAATAGTCGTACTAGAAAAGGTAAACGTAAAACAGTTGCCGGTAAAAAGAAAGTTGCTAAGAAATAATTAGTCGAATGAGTGTGGTGCTTGCATCATACTCATTCGTATTAAATAATCCGCTTCAGCTTGGATCTTCTGTAATAGAAAGGAGAGTGAATCGGTTCCCGAATCAGTTCGGGATTTTTCATTGTTAATCAGTCCCAAAAAAGTTTGGGATGAATACCTCAAAAACAAAAAATGGCAAAACCAACAAAAACGCAAAACAGTGCTAAAACTGCTGCGAAGAAAAGAATTGTAAAAGTTGACGCGGCTGGTGAAGTGCGTATTTCAGCAACTTTTAACAACATTATTATCAGCTTTACTAACAAAACCGGTCAGGTGATTAGTTGGAGCAGTGCTGGTAAAATGGGTTTCAAAGGTTCTAAAAAGAATACACCATATGCGGCTCAAATGGCTGCTGCCGATGCTGCAAAAGTTGCAGTTGATGCAGGTTTGAAAAGAGTAGACGTATTTGTGAAAGGCCCTGGTGCTGGACGTGAAAGTTCTATTCGTTCAATTGCACAATCAGGTATTGAAGTAACTTCTATCAAAGACGTTACACCTTTACCACACAACGGTTGTCGTCCTCCAAAACAACGTAGAGTTTAATTTGTGTTGGCATTATTTCTTCATTGAAATGATTGCTAACCAAAACTATTCATAAGGGCACTGCATCTATTTTAGATTTTTACTGATACAGTGTCGACATTAAAAAATCAACAAACAAAAAGAAATGGCACGTTACACAGGTCCAAAGACCAAAATTTCCAGAATTTTCGGCGAACCAATCTTAGGTAATGCTAAGTGGTTAGGCAAAAACAGCAACCCTCCGGGTCAGCATGGTGCAGCACGTAAGCGTAAAACCTTAGGTGAATATGCATTGCAATTACGTGAAAAGCAAAAAGCGAAATACACTTATGGTGTGTTGGAGCGCCAATTCCGTAAAACATTCGAAGAAGCACAACGTATTAAAGGTGTTACCGGCGAAAACTTAATTAAATTATTAGAGTCTCGTTTAGACAATACTGTTTTCCGTTTAGGATTAACAGCTAGTCGTCCAGAAGCACGTCAATTAGTAAACCACAAGCATATTCTTGTAAATGGTGAAGTAATGAACGTTCCTTCTTACACTTGTAAGCCAGGTGATATTGTTTCTTACAAACCAAAAAGTGCCGACAATTCTGCTGTAACAAGTAAGAGTCGTGGTAAAAATCCAAAATTTGGATGGTTAGATTGGAACGAAGCAGAGAAAAAAGGTACTTTTATTACAATGCCTGAACGTGAGCATGTTCCTGAAAACATTAAGGAGCAATTGATCGTTGAATTGTATTCTAAATAATTAAGCACCTGGAAGTTAATTTCAGGTTCTAATCATAACAATATTCCTTTAGCCTCTTGTGGGTTAAAGATTCATAAGTAAAAAACAAGTTCTAATATGGCAATATTAAGCTTTCAGAAGCCAGACAAAATCGTTTTACAAAAAGCAACAGATTTTGAAGGACAGTTTGAATTCCGTCCCTTAGAGCCAGGATTCGGTCTGACCATCGGTAATGCTCTACGCAGAGTATTATTAAGTTCTTTGGAAGGGTTTGCTATTGTTGGTATCAAAATCGAAGGCGTAGACCACGAGTTTGCAACCATTAAAGGCATCACCGAAGACGTTACAGAAGTGATCTTAAACTTAAAGCAAGTACGTTTTAAGAAAAATGTAGAGCACGATGTAGCCAACGAAAAAATCAGTTTATCTATCAAAGGTCGTACTGAATTTAATGCAGGTATGATTGGTGAAGGATCTCAAAGTTTCCAGGTGATGAACCCAGAACTAGTGATCTGTACCATGGATAACACTTCTAAAATGGATATTGAATTAACGATTGCAAAAGGTCGTGGTTATATCCCTGCAGAAGAAAACAAAGTTAAAGACGCTCCATTCGGTTACATAGCAATCGATTCTATTCACACGCCAATCAAAAACGTTAAATACGCTATTGAAAACTATCGTGTTGAACAAAGAACTGATTACGAAAAACTAATTTTAGATGTTGCTACCGATGGTACCATACATCCAGAAGATGCAGTGAAACAAGCTTCTCGTATTCTTATTCAACATTTGATGATCATCACCGATGAAAACATCACTTTTGATAACAAAGAAGACAAAAAAGAAGATGTAGTTGACGAGCACGTATTACAATTACGTAAAGTATTGAAAACACCACTAGAAGATTTAGACCTTTCTGTTCGTGCATTCAATTGCTTAAAAGCTGCTAAAATCAATAGCTTAAGTGAACTAGTTCAATACGAACAAGAAGACTTGATGAAGTTCAGAAACTTCGGTCAAAAATCTTTGTCTGAAATTGAGCAAGTGTTAACTGAAAGAGGCTTGAGCTTTGGTATGGATTTAAACAAATTAGGTTTAGACAACTTAGATAACTAATCGCGTCTATTCCATTATTCACATCTTATATTCCCGACACGGTATAAGATATAAAAACAACTGTCATGCGTCACGGAGACAAAATCAATAACCTAGGCCGTAAAAAAGCACACAGAATTGCTTTATTACAAAACTTAGCTAGTCAATTAATTACACACAAACGTATTGTTACAACTTTGGCTAAAGCTAAAGCTCTAAGAACTTATGTTGAGCCGTTGATTACTAAAACAAAAAAGAACGAAACAGCTTTACAAATTAGCCACAACCACCGTTTGGTTTTTGCTGAATTACAAGACAAAGCAGCTGTGAAAGAATTATTCACAGTAGTTGGTCCTAAAGTTGCTACTCGTCCGGGTGGATATACCAGAATTTTGAAACTAGGCATACGCCCAGGTGATAATGCAGAAAAAGCTATGATTGAGTTGGTTGATTTCAACGAAATCTATGGCAATGGTATTGATAAAGCCGCTGAACCAGCTAAGAAAACACGTCGTGCTGGTGGTGCAAAGAAAAAAGCAGAAGCTGTTGAAGCTACACCAATTGTTGAAGAAGCAGTAGTTGCTGAACCAACTGTTGAAGAGGCTCCAGTTGCAGAAGCTGATGAAACTCCAGCTGCAGAAGATAAAGCTGCTGACTAATTAAATGAATTGAATTTCATATAACAGGCAAGACTTTATTGGTCTTGCCTTTTTTTTAGCCCGATGTGTAAAAAAAAATATGTTTATTATTGGTAGATGTGTTTTTTTTGCACCATTAAATAGAACGAACCAAAATGTCTCAAGCCAAACAACCTGCAATTTTAGTATTAGCCGATGGTCATGTATTTCACGGCCAAGCTTTCGGAACAATCGGTACAGCAACCGGTGAAATTTGTTTTAATACAGGAATGACTGGTTACCAAGAAGTATTTACCGATCCTAGTTATACAGGTCAAGTGTTGATCATGAATAATGTACATATTGGTAATTATGGTGTAAAAGATGTAGACGTAGAAAGTAGTTCTGTAAAAATACACGGGTTAATAGCAAGAAACTTAGAAGAACAATATAGCAGACTCTTAGCCAATGGCAATTTGAAGGAATATTTATTGGCCAATCATATTGTAGCAATTGACGATATTGATACAAGGGCATTAGTGGCTCATATTCGCACCAAGGGGGCAATGAATTGCATTATTTCATCTGCAGTATTAGATGTAGACAAATTGAAGGAAATGCTTGCTGCAGTGCCTAATATGGACGGATTGGAATTAGCTAGCACTGTTAGTACCAAAGAAGAATATGAATTAGGAGATGCTAGTGCAAGTATTAAAGTTGCAGTATTGGATTTTGGTGTGAAAAAACATATTTTAGAATGTTTGGTTAGTAGGGGAGCACATGTTCGTGTTTATCCAGCTAAAACACCATTGAGCAAATTAAAAGAGTTTAATCCTAGTGGTTATTTTATATCTAATGGTCCTGGAGATCCGTCTGCAATGCCTTATGCAGTTGCAACGGTAAAAGATATTTTAAAAGAAAATAAACCTTTGTTTGGTATTTGTTTAGGCCACCAATTATTGGCTTTGGCAAACGATATTCCAACGTTTAAAATGCACCATGGACACCGTGGATTGAACCATCCGGTAAAAAATATTATTACAGGTCAGTGCGAAATCACTACACAAAATCATGGTTTTGGAGTAAATCCAGAAGCAGTGCGTACGCATGCAAATGTGGAGATTACCCATTTAAATTTAAATGACGATTCTATTGAAGGAATTCGTTTAAAAGACAGGCCTGCATTTAGTGTTCAATACCATCCAGAAAGCACACCTGGACCGCACGATAGTCGTTATTTATTCGACAATTTTATGGACATGATGCGCAACTAATTTACTTGCGCTAATTGGTAACACTGTTTTGCTATTTCCAATTCTTCGTTAGTAGGTATTACAAGTATTTTAACCCTGCTATCTTGTTGATTTATTTCAAGAATTTCTTTTGAAGTAGTTTGGTTTTTTTGTGCATCTAACTGTATGCCTAAATTGTCCAAAGCAGTAGTTGCAAGACTACGTGTAAGTGCATCATTTTCTCCAACACCCCCTGTAAACACAATGGCATCAAGGCCTCCAAGCACTGCGGTAAATGCTCCAATGTATTTTTTTATATGATATGCATACATTTCATATGCAAGAATAGCGTCTTTAGATCCTGATTGATATTGGTGTTTTATATCTCGCATATCACTAAATCCGGTGAGTCCTAACATGCCACTTTTTTTATTTAGCACATCATGAATTTCGCCCATGGGGTAGCCCAATTCGTTTACTAAATAAAAAATAACTGATTGGTCAATATCACCTGCACGAGTGCCCATGATCAATCCATTCATTGGTCCTAATCCCATTGTGGTGTCTATGCATTTACCGTCAAGGACAGCACTCATACTACAGCCATTACCTAGGTGAATGCTAATGATTTTTGACCCTTTAATTTTTAAATAATCATTGGCTTTTTCACTAACATATTTATGACTTGTTCCGTGAAATCCATAAGCCCGAATACCATATTCAGTATAGTAGTAATTGGGGATGGCGAATCGGTATGCAACCGCTGGCATTGTTTGATGAAAGGCAGTATCAAACACCGCAATTTGTTTTGCTGATGGAAAAATTTCTTCTGCAACTTCAATGCCCAAATAGTTTGCAGGGTTGTGCAAGGGTGCTAAAGGAAATAAACTTTTTATTTTTTCTTTTACTGCTTGTGTAATAGCAATAGTGCTAGAAAATTGTTCGCCACCATGTACTACTCTATGGCCAACTACATCAATATCTTCTGGTTGTTTAATAACGCCAATTACAGGATCTGTTAACAAAGTAGTTACTGCAATCAATCCATCTGAATGACTATTAATAGCAAGGGTTTCGGTGCTAGTAATTATTTTATTATCGATATGTCTTTTGTGTGTAATACAAGATTGGTCTGATCCAATTCTTTCAATTAATCCCGAACAAAGTGTTGTTTCGGAAGGCATTTGAATCAATTGGTATTTAATAGAACTACTACCTGAGTTAATAACGAATAAATTCATTTGTATGGCTTATTTTGAGTCTTGCGCTTGTATTGCGGTGATCACAACGGTATTAAAAATATCATCAACGGTGCAACCCCTGCTTAAATCATTTACAGGTTTATTAAGGCCTTGTAACATTGGGCCAATTGCTAGGGCCCCGGTTTCTCTTTGCACTGCTTTATAAGTATTATTACCAGTATTTAAATCTGGAAATATCAATACACTGGCTTGCCCTGCCACTTCTGAATTTGGCATTTTTTGTTTGCCAATACTAGGGTCAACAGCGGCATCGTATTGAATAGGTCCTTCTACTTTTAAATCGGGTCTTTTTTGTCGAATGATGGCAGTGGCTTTTCTAACTTTTTCAACATCTTCTCCTTCGCCTGATGTGCCAGATGAATAAGATAACATGGCAATTTTTGGTTCAATGCCAAACATTAAACTTGTTTCTGCCGATGAAATGGCAATCTCTGCTAACTCTTCTGAACTTGGGTTTGGATTCACCGCACAGTCTCCAAAAATAGCTACACGATTAGGCAAGCACATGAAAAATACAGAAGAAACTAAGTGTACATCTTTTTTGGTTTTTACAAATTGTAAAGCAGGTCGAATAGTGTGTTGGGTTGTGTGTAAAGCACCTGATACCATGCCATCTGCATCGCCTTGATACACCATCATGGTTCCAAAATAAGCAACATCAAGCATTAAATCTTTCGCCATTTCTACTTGTAAATTTTTTGATTTACGTAGTGCTACTAATGCCGCAACATATGCTTCATATTTGTTAGAAGTAGCAGGGTCAATAATTTGAATTTGATCAAAATCAAGGGTGAGGTTTAAACGCTTTGCTGCCGCAACAATATTTTCTTTAATACCTAAAATGGTAATATCAACCACTTGTTGTTTAATGAGTAAATCAGCAGCAATTAAAATTCTATCGTCATTGCCTTCTGGTAAAACAATATGTTTTTTCTGCTCTTTTGCGCGCTTGACAATTTGGTACTGAAACATACGTGGCGTAATGTTTCTTGTTTGAAAAGTATTTATTTTTTCGCCGATTGCTTTAATGTCTATGTACTTATCAAATGTGCTAATAGCCAGCGCAATTTTTTCTTTATTATAAAATGCAATTCTTGATTGTGTATTGGCTATTTTATTAACTGTTTCAAAAGTGCCTGTTTCAACTTGAATGATAGGAACAATGGTATCTAGTCCTTCAATTAATTGAATGATAGAAGGCTCAGGAACCAATCCACCAGTTAAAATAATGCCTGAAACTTTTGGATAATTTTTCGACAAATTTGCTTGTAAAACTCCAATCATAATATCTCCACGATCGCCAGGTGTTACAATTAATGTGTTTTTCTTTAAGCGCAATAAACAATTGTGTAATTGCATTGCACCAACAATATAATTGTCTACTTGGTTGGTAAATAAATGTTCGCCAAAAAGTACTTTTCCATTTACTGAATCACATATTTCTTTTATGTTGGCATTGCCTAAATCTTTATTTTGTGGAATAGCAGTAATAATAATATCTGCAGGCAAAACTTGTTTTAAACTATCAACTACTTCGTTGATTTTTTCTGGATCAACTTTGTTAACAATAACAGTTAGTACTTGTACACCTTCGTCTAAGAATGATTTAAAAGTAGAAACAGCAGGTGCAACAATTTCTTGAATATTTTCTCCTTCGCCTTTCACCACCAATATCACTGGTATGCCTAAATTTTTTGCAATACTAATATTATCGTCAAATTCAAGGTTGGTGCTTCTACCTATTAAATCAGACCCTTCAACAATTACAAAGTCATTGGCTTCTTGTAATTTTTTAAATTTTTCAATAATGGTATCAATTATTAACGCGTCATCACCATCGTTTTTTAATTTTAACACTTCGGCCCTGGTAAATGCATACATGTCTTCGTAAGGGGCAGTTAGTCCAAAATGCTTAATCATTGTTTCTAAATGATAGTCTTTTTCATTTTCCTTGCTGGTGGCAATAGGTTTAAAATAGGCTAGTTTTTCTGTCTTTCCGGCTAGTAAATTCATTAAACCTAGTGCAATGATTGATTTGCCTGAAAATGGCTCTGTGGTTGTGAGGTAAATTGCATTTGTCATAAAACAGTGGGTTGTTTCTATCTGCAAAATTATCAACTAGAATATTGTATAAATATGACGATAGTCAGTTGTTTCTTATTAAATATATCTATCATCCATTCTGTTAGTACAATCATTTTGTAAGATTATTGCCTCATTTACTTAAATTCGTTATATGAAAATTGCAATCATCAATGGCCCGAATTTGAATTTATTAGGCACCAGAGAGCCTGGGATTTATGGTAGCCAAGGCTTTGACGAATATTTCAAAGGGCTTCAACAACTATTTCCACAAGTAGCGTTTAGTTATTTTCAGTCTAATATAGAAGGGGAGTTGATAAACGAATTACAAAGGGTTGGTTTTGATTACGACGGAATTGTATTGAATCCTGCCGGCTATACACATACTTCTGTGGCCATTGGAGACGCTATTGCGGCGCTTAAAACTACTGTTGTGGAAGTTCATATAAGCAATGTGCATGCAAGGGAGGAATTTAGAAAATTATCACATGTATCTGGCAAGTCTGCTGGAAGTATTATAGGGCTAGGATTAAAAGGGTATGAGTTGGCTGTTCGTTGGTTAATTGAACACCAATAAAACTAACTATGATAAGAAACTATCCATCTTTTACTAATAAAGTGTTTCAACTAATTTTAATTAGTAGTTTATTAAAACTTGTGTTTGCAGGTTTAATAGAGTTAGGGAATGATGAAGTGTATTATTGGACCTATGCTTTACAAACTGATTGGAATCATTTTGATCATCCACCAATGGTTGGATGGATGATTCGATTAACTTCTTTAAACCTGCATTGGGTTTCTGAAATTTCCTTGCGATTAGGGAGTATACTTTGTTCTGGATTTGCCACTTGGTTTATTTATTTAACAGCTAAGTTTTTAGCAACAGACAAAGCTGGATGGTATGCAGCTTTACTATATCAGTTTGCCATTTATACAAGTATTATTGCTGGGTTATTTATTTTGCCAGATTCTCCTCAAATGGCTTTTTGGACAGGTGCATTGTATGTGATGGCCGTAATTTTATTTAAGCCAGGATCAGAAAATAAAACAAGTTTATGGATTTTATTGGGCGCTATTATTGGGTTATCAATCCTGTGTAAAGTGCATGGATTATACCTTTGGGTTGGTTTAGGTATTAGTATTTTATATTTAAGAATTAAATGGCTTAGTAATTATAGAATTTACATAGCATTTGCTGTTAGTTTAATTTTTATGATTCCAATTATTTTTTGGAATCTGCAATATAATTTTATTACTTATCGCTTTCATGCCGAAAGAGTTACCCATACTAACTTACAATGGGATTTATTAGGGCGAGAAATTTTGGGTGAATTCGCCTATCAAAATCCAATTATATTTTTATTGATGCTTTTTGCAGTTTTTGCAGCAATAGGTAGAAATGTTTTTTTCAAACGAAAGGGAACGCAAACTTGGCTATTTGCCATGAGCATTCCAATGATTGTATTTTTTTGGGTCATTGCTTTGTTTAATCCTACATTGCCACACTGGACTGGTCCTGCATATATTCCACTTCTTTTATTGTCGGCTATTTATTTAGACCAACAAACTAAAAAAATCATTCCTAACATCCTAGCATTTGCGGGAGTGTTAATAATGGGTTTATCTATTGCTGCTATTGGCGTTGTAAGGTTTTCGTCGGTTAATTTTGGCAGTCATAACAAAGAAAATTATGGCGAATATTGTCCTACACTTGACTTAACTGGTTGGAAAAACTTTAGTGCAGATTTTAATCAATTGGTAAAATCAGATATAGCAAATGCTACCATGAAGCCTGATCCATTTTTGTTAGTAGATAAATGGTTTCCAGGAGGACATCTAGAATTTTATACTGCTCGCGAAACGGGGCTGACGCTTATTGGTGTGGGTTTACTTACCGATCTACATAAGTTCGCTTGGTTAAATGAATCGCGTAAAAAAATACAATTAGGCAATGATGCTTATTGTATTGCGCCTTCTAATTTACCAATAGATGTACGTGCTACTTATAGCGAATACTTCGAACAAATACAATCTCCTATAGTAATTAATCAAATTAGAAATGGGGGAATTGTAAGACAGTTTTATGTGTATCGATTAAAAAATTGCAAAAAAATACCAGCAAGAATTCTGCCTTAATTTATTGTTGATGGGTACTGTCTGAATTAGAACTAGGAGTAACTACAAGTGGTGTTTCTTTTGTGCCAAATAATTTTTCGAAATCTCGTCTATAAGAAATACTTACTCCCTGA
>CAIKZP010000038.1 GCA_903831935.1 uncultured Bacteroidota bacterium
ACCGAAGAAGGTATGCAACTGGCGCATGGAGCGGGTTTAGACTCATTGCCAGGCGGCGGTGCAGAAATTTTTCATCCCGAAATTCGTACCCAAATTTGTAATGATAAAGTAGATGCTGACGGTTGGTTATCGATACATAAAGCCGCTCATGAATTAGGAATGCATAGTAATGCCACTTTACTTTACGGACATGTAGAAAAATATTGGCATCGAATAGATCATATGGAAAGATTACGTCAACTACAAGATCTAACAGGTGGTTTTAATACTTTTATCCCATTAAAATTTCGCAACAAAGACAATGATATGAGCTTTGTTCAGGAGTCTTCAATTATTGAAGACATGAAGATGTATGCGGTATCTCGTTTGTATCTAGACAACTTCCCACATATTAAAGCTTATTGGCCAATGCTAGGTCGTTTAAATGCTCAATTAACCCTGAGTTTTGGTGTGAATGATATTGACGGAACCATTGATGATACTACAAAAATTTATTCAATGGCTGGTAGCGAAGAGCAATCTCCTGCAATGAGTACCGCCGACTTGGTTAACTTAATTAAACAAGTAAATCGTCAACCAATTGAAAGAGGAACTTTGTACAATGAAATACGAGATTACTCTATGGTTGATATGAGTACTTTTGAAGCCGTTTAATTTTAATCAATTAACACTCAGGTAAACTAATTGGAATATTAATAGCCAATCCACCATCGGAGGTTTCTTTGTATTTGCTATTCATATCCAAAGCAGTTTCCCACATGGTTTTTATTACTTTGTCTAAACTAACTTTTGCAAAATCAGGTGAACTCTGTAATGCTAATTGCGATGCAGTAATTGCTTTGATGGCACCCATTGTATTTCTTTCAATACATGGCACTTGTACTAAGCCGCCAATTGGGTCGCAAGTGAGTCCTAGATGGTGTTCCATAGCAATTTCTGCAGCCATTAAACTTTGTCTTTGAGAACCTCCCATTAATTCGGTTAATGCAGCTGCAGCCATTGCAGATGATACGCCAATTTCAGCCTGACATCCACCCATCGCTGCAGATATTGTAGCGCCTTTTTTAAAGATGCTTCCCACTTCAGAAGCCGTTAATAAAAATCGAATAATTTGTTCGGGAGAATTGCCATTACAGAATGCTATAAAATATAATAAAACTGCAGGTATCACACCAGCTGCACCATTTGTAGGGGCTGTTACTACCCTGCCAAATGAAGCATTTTCTTCGTTAACTGCTAATGCAAAACAACTTACCCAATCTAAAATATAATTAAAATCATGTCCGCCATTTTTAATGCACAATAACCAACTATCAAAATCATGGTAGGATTGATTTTTTATTAGTTTTTTATTTAAATCAAAAGCCCTTCTTCTTACTTGTAAACCACCAGGTAATTCTCCTTGTGTATGACAACCACGATAGATACAATCTTTCATGGTGTTCCATATGTTTATCACGCCATTTTTGGTTTGTGATTCTTGACGCCAAGCAGATTCATTTTCTAAAACAACTTCACTAATACTTAAACCTTGCATACACCAATGCAATAAATCGGCGGCGGTATTTATTGGAAATGGCAGGTCTATTTGTGATTTTTTTTGGTTGATTTCATGCTCTTGAACTATAAATCCACCACCAACAGAATAAAAGGTTTCGCAAATAGCATTGCTAGCATTAAAATTTACTAAAAAAGAAACGGCATTTGGGTGAAATGGCAATGATTCAGTAGTTAAAAACTGAATTTGTACGCTTGGATTAAAGTCAATGGTATGGCTATTGTTTAAACAAAGTTTATTAGATTGTTGAATGGTTTCAATGGTGTTAATTATTGAGTCAATCTCAATACTAACAGGATCTTTACCCATTAATCCTAATAAAATGGCTGTATCAGTTCCATGCCCTTTTCCTGTTTTTGCCAAAGAGCCATATAGTAAAACAGTGATATTGCTTATTGTGTTAAGTTGGTTTTGCGCTTTGAAACCTTCCAATAGTTTTAATGCAGCACGCCAAGGGCCTAAGGTATGTGAACTAGAAGGTCCCACACCAATTTTAAACATATCAAAGACAGAAATTGATTCATGTGGCATGATAGCAAAATTGTTACTCAAATTTAAGCTTAAATAAAGCTTTAAAAACATATTATTTAATTCTGTAGGCAGTTAATATATTTGAGTATGATAAAGCATTATTTAGTGTGTCTGTGCTTATTAATTGGCTTTATTGGCAATAGTCAATCAAGCAATAAAAATAGTATTGATTCTAATTTCATTGAATCTTTATTAAAACAATATCCTGCTTATTTTCAGGATATTTTAAATAAGAGAGATAGTTTCAATGTGCAAATTATTTATACGCAAATAAATAGAGACAAACACAATAACCCAAGCTTTAAAGAATACCAATTTAACCTACACAACAATCAATACTTTTATCCAGCGAGTACCGTAAAAATGCCAATCGCTTTTTTGGCATTAGAAAAGCTGAATGAATTAGCCATACCCAAATTAACGAAGTCTTCTATTATGGTTACAGATAGTGTGTATCCTGGTCAAACATTTGTATACACACAACCCAATGCAGCAAGTGGTATTGCTAGTATTGAAAATTATATCAAACAAATATTTTTAGTTAGTGACAATGACGCGTTTAATAGACTCTATGAATTTTTAGGACAAGAATACATTCAAAAAAAATTAACTGAAAAAGGATATCCAGATGTAATGATTAGGCATCGATTGAATGTTTATTTAAGTGCCGATCAAAATCGAGCAACTAATCCAATAACTTTTTACGACACAACAGGTAAAATCATATATCAACAGCCAGGTGTTTATAGTAAAGCACAGTTTCAGAAACATACAGTTCAACTAGGTAAAGGATATTATAAAGGAGAAAATTTAATTAATGAACCTTTTGATTTTTCCGACAAAAACAGCATCTATTTACAAGACCAACACCATATTTTACAATCAGTCTATTTTCCTGAATCAGTTGCTGTAAAAAACAGGTTTAACCTTACAGATTCAGACCAAGCATTTGTACAACATTTTATGAGTGCTTTTCCACGTGAGAGTAGTCATCCATATTACGATAGTGCTACTTATTATGATGCTTATTGTAAGTTTTTATTGTATGGTTCTAAAAAAGGAGATTTACCCAAAAACATTCGCATTTTTAATAAAGTAGGCGATGCTTATGGCATTTTAACTGATATAGCATACATAGTAGACTTTGAGCATAAGGTAGAATTTATGTTGAGTGCTACTATTTCCTGTAATAGTGATGGTATTTATAACGACGATAAATATGATTATGATACTGTTGGGTACCCTTTTATGCAGCACCTTGGCGAAGTAATTTTAAATTATGAACAAGCACGTAAAAGAAAATACCCACCCAATTTGATCAAATTTGCACTTAGTTACTAGCGATTTTTTGAAGATAATTATATTAACTGCTATTATTTATAAACATTATCTATTTCATATGCTTTTATTGAACATTTTTGGATTGTTTTTACGAACTTTGCCATCTATTTAAACAGGTTAAAAAATAATATAATAACATGGAAATTTCTTCTTTATTGAATCGTTTTAGTGAACCAGAAACTTTAAAAATGGCCAAATTGGGTCGTGAATTAAGAGCCCAAGGGATTGATGTAATTGACTTAAGCTTAGGTGAGCCAGATTTTGATACACCTCAACATATTAAAGACGCAGCAATTAAAGCAATCAATGATAACTGGAGCCATTATACACCAGTATCAGGATTTTTAGACCTTAGAGAAGCGGTATGTACAAAATTAAAACGCGATAATAACCTCGATTATTTACCTGAAAACATTGTAACCTCAACAGGTGCAAAACAAAGTTTGGCCAATGCAATTTTGGCACTTGTAGATGATAATGATGAAGTAATTATTCCTACACCATATTGGGTAACTTATTCTGAATTAGTAAAAATAGCAAGAGGTAAAGTAGTAGAAATTAGAACCTCAGTTGAAAATGAATTCAAAACAACTCCTGCAGAATTAGAAGCGGCAATAACACCTAAATCTAAAGTGTTCCTATTCTCCTCTCCTTGCAATCCATCAGGTGCAGTGTATACTAAATCTGAATTAGAAGGATTGGCAGAAGTATTTCGCAAACATCCTCAAATAACTATTTTATCAGACGAAATTTATGAGTACATAAATTTTAATGGTAAACACGAGAGCATTGCACAATTTGCAGATTTAAAAGATCGAGTTGTTGTAATTAATGGATTGAGTAAAGGTTTTGCTATGACTGGATGGCGTTTAGGCTATATAGCTGCTAATACCACTATTGCTAAAGCATGCGAAAAGCTTCAAGGTCAATTAACAAGTGGCACATGCTCTATCACTCAAAAAGCAGGTGTAGCGGCATTGATAGGTGATTTAAAACCTTCTATTGAAATGACAGAAGAGTTTACAAGAAGAAGAACAAAAACATTAGAATTAGTAAATGCTATTCCTGGTTTTAAATGTTTTGCACCTCAAGGCGCATTTTATGTATTCCCTGATGTTAGTTATTATTATGGCAAATCAAATGGAACAGAAACAATAAAAAATGCGGCTGATTTTAGTATGTATTTGTTAAATACCGCACACGTTTCTTCTGTAATGGGAGATGCATTTGGTGAACCAAATTGTGTTCGTTTTTCGTTTGCAAATAATATGCAAAATATTGAAAAAGCTTGGGCTAGAATTTCTGAAGCATTGGCTAAATTAAGCTAGTACAATAATATATAATAGCCGCAGTAAATAAGTGTTGAATAACTAATTGCTTATTTACTGCGGCTATTTTTTTGTAGCATATCCGCTAATAAATGCATATTATAATTTTCAAATTAATTGATTTGAAAATTGAAATTTAATTCTTGAATATCTTAAGAATTTCTATTAGAAAGTTTTAAAAACTTTTCGTGTAATTCCAATACCTGTTTGGTTAACAATGCCTGGTTATTATTTTGAATAACAAAATCACACAACTTCATTTTTATTTGATCATCTATTTGCCGATTCATTCTTGATAGTACATCTTCTCTACTTAAATGGTCTCGATCCATTACTCTTTTTATCCTTAATGCTGTTGGCGCAAATACGCCAATTATATAATCTAAACCTACGCCAGCACCAGCTTCAAATATAAGTGCGGCTTCTTTTATAACATATGGGCTATTTTGAGTAGCAAACCAATCAGCTGCAGCTGCAATTGTTAATGGGTGAACTAAAGCATTTAGAACATCTAACTGATGCGCATCATTGAAAACAATATCAGCTAAGTATTTGCGGTTTAGTTTATGCTCAACAAAAACGGCAGCGCCAAATGTATTAATTAGTTTTTCTTTTAGTACAGGATTGTGTTCCATGGCTTCTTTTGCTGCCGTATCTGCATCAAATACAGGCACCCCCAATATTTTAAATATTTGGGAAACGGTTGTTTTACCACTACCAATACCTCCTGTTAATCCTATCTTAAGCATAAAAAATCCGAAATTCAATTACTCGAATTTCGGATTTAGCTGCTATAATTAGCAATTATTTATTTTTAAGCGGCTGGTTTGTTTAAAGTAACAGTCCATTCCATGCTAATGGAAGACTTTTCAATCTTTAAATAACTACCAGGACTAACTTCTAATTGTAAAGTATTGTCTTCATTTACTTTGTTTACAGTACCATGAATTCCAGCAATCGTAACTACTTTGTCGCCTTTTTGTAAGTTGTCAATGAATGTCTTTTGCTCTTTTGCTTTTTTTGCTTGAGGCCTAATCATAAACAACCAGAAAACTAGGATGATACCACCCATTAAAACTAGTTGAACCATACCGCCACCACCTTGCTGTGGGTTACCTGCTAATAAAACTGCATTCAAATAAAACATCTTGTATTTTTTAATTATTGATAATTAGAGTACTAAAATAAAACTAATTTTTTGAAATAGGTTTAACTGGTGTTACAGGTTCTTCTTTTGTATTTTTATCGCCAACAATGATTCCTGTAAATACTAGTGTTTGGTTAATGCCGTTAGCAGAATTGGTTGTAACAAAAATGCTTTTATGGAATTCACCTGGATGAGACTTTTTACTATCAAAAGATCCAGTTACAATACCAGTGCCCCCTGGTGCAATTGCGCCTTTGGTATAATCTGGTACTGTACAGCCACAACCTGCTGCCACATTGGTTATAAA
>CAIKZP010000039.1 GCA_903831935.1 uncultured Bacteroidota bacterium
CCAATTAGATTTTACTAATTTCAACTTATACATACAATAAAATGAAATAGTTATGATTAAGTTACAAGTTATTGGCAATTTAGGAAAGGATGCCGTTCTGAATAATGTGAACGGAAAAAATGTAATCAATTTCACCGTAGCTCATACCGAGCGTTATAAAGATGCACAGGGCGTTCAAAAAGACAGAACTACTTGGGTTGATTGTGCTTATTGGACAGATAGAACAGCAGTTGCGCCTTATTTAAAAAAAGGAACAATGGTTTATGTAGAAGGAACTCCAGATGTACGCACTTATACCACTGCCGACGGACGCAATGGCGCTTCTTTAACACTTAGAACATTAAATATTCAATTGCTTGGCGGAAAACCTTCAGAAGGTGGCGCTGGTTCATCGGATGGTGGTCCATCTTACAATCAGTCTGCGCAAACAACTGTTAATCCTAATGATGCAGCACCAGCACTAGACGATTTGCCGTTTTAATATAGCTATCTATTCTAAAATTGAATAGGTATTTTATTAATGGGTAACAACGCTTTAAATCGCTAATAAAATTTCTAAAAGGATTTTTTGTTAGCGATTTTTTTTGCAAATTTATCTAACACTTTTTTCGAATTGTATAATCAATGATTCAATTTCTTCTTTGCTAACGGCTTTCATTTGGTTGTCTAAATTAATCACCATTAAATAGCCGGTGTTTTTAGGAGTAGATAAAAAACCACTTGCTAAAGAAAATTGGTCGCTCTGTAATAATGTTCCCGTAAAAATATTCCAGTTTTCTTTGGCGCACAAACAACCAAGCGTTGGTGTTAATGGATAAAAAGGCATTCCTTTAAAATAATCAGGATCAATTGTGGTACCATGCGCTAGTATTTCGGTACGGCCAATTTTTCCAGCATCATAAGTTTCGTTAATTGGTGCATAATTCCTCCATTCAAGTGGCCATAAGTTTTTATAATTACTCAATGAATCTTTACTAGCATCGTAGGGGGTATGCCAAAAAACACTATCCGCTTCAAAAGGCATCAGTAGTTGCAAATTTGGGGTAGGTCCAATAAATAAATTATGAGACACTTCGGTTCCTTGAATACTATAAATTCCTTGTGGCGTATTGCCATTGGTAATAAAATAGGGTAGGTTAGAACCCGCTCTGGCCAACTGTTCTATAAAAATAATCGATCCATTGCTATCGCGCAAAAAATGTCCATCAGCATTTTGAATAATAGCAATGCCTGGATAATCTCTGTTCCATCTTTGAAAGGAATAAATGGTTTTTTGTGCTGTATTTTTTTGATACTTAAACAGTGCAGCAATACTAGGTGTTGCTTGCTTTGTTTGTGCGGTATGATTTTGTAAATAATTAGCTAAGGTTTTTAATATTGGTAACGAACTGTCATTTAAAAAACGCAATGAAAGTGTTTCTAACAAGTATTGAATATTGGCCAAACTTGCGTCAGTTCTATACAAGTACAAAGCCTGCATAGAGAATAATTTTGGATCTGTTTCTTTTGTAATTAATTGTTGAATTTGTAATTTGTATTCAACGGGGTATGTGGCGTAAACTGCTTCTAATAAGGCTCTCTTGGAATTAGTTTCTAGCGTATTATAATTCGAAAATAATTTAGAGAATCCTAGTTCAATTTGTTTAGATCGAAGTAAAAATTGCGATATAGCCCAACAAGCTTCTCTATAATTTGATTCTATATTGCTATCTAAATTGAGTTGAAAAGTTTTTGTAATTGTTTGATTTAATAAGTTGTTTTGAAAACTAGTCCGTTTTTCATACAACACAAAATCAGTATGAATCGTATCTCTAGGAGATTGAGCCTGAACTAATATCTCTGAACAAAAACAACCAACAAATAGCAATATCATTTTCATTCAATAAAGATAAGCTACAAGAATAAATACTTGCAATTTTGCTTGCTCATAGTTGAAAGCGTTAAATTGCAGGAAGTATAATTATTATTAGGAAAGAAAAAATAGCATAGTGGCCATATATTCATACGATCGACTGGTTAAATTTGTACAAGCAGTTTTTATTAAAATGGGATGCCCCGAAGCCGATGCAATTACTGCAACAACAGTATTGCTCTCTGCCGATTTAAGGGGAATTGATAGTCATGGTGTTGCACGTTTAAGTGGCTATGTTCGACTTTGGGAAGCGGGTAGGATTAATGCGAAACCAAATTTGCGAATTGTTCACGAAACACCCTCTACTGCTGTAGTTGATGGCGATGCTGGTTTGGGTTTGGTTGTTGCACCATTTGCTATGAAAATAGCCATTGAAAAAGCCAAACAAGTTGGAACCGGTTGGGTGAGTGTAAAAAATTCTAATCATTTTGGTATAGCAGGATACCATGCTATGATGGCTTTGCAAGAAGAGATGATTGGCATGGCTATGACAAATGCTTCTGCTTTAGTGGCACCCACTTTTTCAGTAGAAAAAATGCTTGGCACCAATCCAATAGCAGTAGCTATTCCAGCAAATAATCAACCAAGTTTTGTAGCCGATTTTGCTACCACTACTGCGGCCAATGGTAAATTAGAAATCTTACAAAGAAAAAATCAAGACACACCAATAGGTTGGGTGCAAGACAAAGAAGGCAATGCTTCTACTGATGCCAATATCTTAAAAAAACAAGGTGCATTATTGCCCTTAGGTAGCGATAGAGAACATGGAAGCCACAAAGGATATGCATTAGGAAGTATTGTAGATATTTTTTCTGCTGTTTTAAGTGGTGCATCTTATGGGCCATGGGCGCCACCATTCCCTGCCTATATACCAATGCCCGAAAATCAACCCGGACAAGGACTTGGGCATTTTTTAGGAGCAATGCGTATTGATGCATTTAGGCCTGCACAAGAATTTAAAGAGCATATGGATCATTGGATTGAAAGGTTTAGAAATGCAACACCAGCTCCAGGTTACGAAAAAGTGTTAATTCCAGGAGATCCAGAAAGAGAAATGGAAACAATAAGAATTAAAGAAGGTATTCCATTAGTGGATGCAGTTGAGCAAGATTTAATATTAGTAGCATCTAATTTTAAATTAACATTATAAGCATTACTACATGAAAAAATTCCTGCATGTGGGTTTGCTTTTTTGGTTGATTCCTTTCTTGAGTTTTAGTCAACAAAATAATGCAACAGGTAAGGTTCAAAATGCTAATAGCACAATTGATTCTACTAACACTAAAACCAATGCCTCTAAATTTTTATCCGCTAAAAAATGGGCGTTTTTATTTCCCAATCGGTTTAATATTTCTAAATATCCAGATTCAAGTTTTATAGGATTACCTAAAACAGAATTTTATAGTTTTAAAGCATTTATTGCAGCTGCAAAATTATTCCCAAAATTTTTATCAGAAGGAGACGAGTCAATGCAAAAACGTGAACTGGCGGCTTTCTTAG
>CAIKZP010000040.1 GCA_903831935.1 uncultured Bacteroidota bacterium
TAGTCCACTACCGTCACTAAATTCTTTCCTTTGTTCTTCTTTGCCATTATACTTAAACTTATTCTTCAATCCATCAGATCCTTCCTTCCCAATTACTTTCATTATTAATCCGAATGGATAATAACTAGTTGCATCTATTACTGGGGTGGTAATAGTGTTATTATCATCGGCAATTGGTCTATTTAATCTTATACAAGGTAAGTATTTCAAAAGAACTAGGCACTTTTAAATTGGGTATTAGCTTGATTTGAATACTATCTTTAAATATATTTCCTTTATACTCATTTACAATTATTTTAGAATTGTGAAGAGTAAAACCAACAACATCCCAATTCTTTGGAATATCATTTATTGTAATCATTTTATTATCAGATTTAAAAACAATTACAAGTTGTGATTCACTAGAATTAATTTCAGATTTACCAAAAAAACCCTTTCTTAAAAAATATTTTTTTTCTGCAAAAATAGATTCTATTTCAACTCCATTTAAAGCATTGCCCTTTATTCTGAATGAACAAATAAATGTACCATGCTTTTTTGATGACTTAATAGTTGTACTTATTTGGGGTCCAGGTATATCTGTTAAATTAAAATTACAAGACGAAAAAAACAAAACAGTTAGAACTAATGCTAAATTATAACTCTTCATATTTTTATTGGTTAATAACTGTTCCGTTGTTTTGGTCTTTAATTCTTTGATAAATTATATTGGGAGTCTTTTGATCAATAAGACCTAATATAGGACTTGCAATGTATAGAATTGTCTTAATCAAAGAAGTGCTACCGTCTTTTTTATTAGCTCCGTCTAGTGCGTTTTGGACCATTGTGGCACAATTAGAACCTAGAACATTATAATCTTTATCTAGCTCTTTTTTTGCGCCAGCTTCTGCACCTCTATCTTCCTTTGCAGATGTTGATATGACAAATCCTTGAGTATACTCTCTTTGACCTGTCTTTTTATCAACAAGGTTTTTATTACTTTTCATAAATTCGGAAGGTGTATCATATTTTCCAAACCCTTTGTCGTCTCCTTTATCATTTTGACCGTAAATACCAGCACTTTCATTTGTGCCGTTTTTTGACCAAAGACTATATTTTTTGTCTTTATCTTGAATCAAGATTGCCAAATGACCCGCCCCATGAGCACCACTTGGAGCAGACAAAACAACGACTGTATCTCCCAATGGATCATTAAAGCGGATAGGGTTATTATTAAATACAACGAATGAACTTATTTCTTCATTTGGCTTTGGATCGACTTGTAACCATCTACCTAATTGAGGATCTAAAATTCTAAAACGCGTTCCATACATTTCTAAGCCTGCACCATCACTAAATTCCTGATTTTGTAATTCACTACCTTTATTAAACTTAAACTTATTCTGTAATGTGCCAGCAGCTTCCTTTCCAATTACTTTCATGCTTAATCCGAATGGATAATAACCATATTCCTTGAGAAACGACATTCGTTTATGTTTTATTTGTAAATTATTAAAGAACAAATCTATCTGAGATTCATTGGAAAATTTCACATAAAAGTAATTGTTTGCAGCATAGATATTCAAAGAACAAATTCAACTCATTTTATTTTCTTAAGAGTTATTCAAATTTAACAGTAGTTAATTTTCCACTTTTGAAGGAATATATGTGAGTTGGAATATTATCAATACATGGTGAAAAAATTATAACGCTATATCTTTGTTTAAGGTCATTAGGGAAATTATTAAAAAATTGAGTGTAAAATTTTTCAATTGACATCCCAATCTTAATTTTATTATCAAATAATACAACAGAATCTACAATATTGCCCGAAGTAACATATGAATAACGAGATTTTCCAGTGTAATTACTAAACAACAGATTTAAGCTACTGAAATTAGATTTTAAACTTAAAATAGTATATTTTCCTAGAGTATTTGATGTATTTTTTTTAGTTTCTATAACTTTGAATTTTTTTAGCAAACTTGCTTTTATTTTTTCTTGATTTTTAATTTTTCCAAATGGTGAGCAAAGAAATTCAGAACATGCCATTAGCTTAAGAGTGTCATTTGATGAATTAACTAATGAGATATACTCAAATTTTTCATTGCCATAAATCCAAAAGTTGTCTATTTTAAAAATCCTAGAAGTGTCAGAAATTGTTTTTTTTAATATTTCATTCGCAAAATTGTTTCGGGAAAAAGTTATAAAACAAATCAATAGAATTATTATACGCTTCATTTTAAATTATTTTTTTTCAGATTTTACTGGAGAATTAGATACACCGGAATTTTGATTTATTTTTCCATCTTCTGTTTCTTTTTTTGGTCTGAAATATCCAACAAAATTCTCTCCTGCCATTTGCTCCTTCGTAGTGAAATTTGGATTTTCATTAGACTTGACTCCTGGTCTAGCTGCATGTATTAGTTTAATTTTACCCTTACTATCTATATCTGAAACTATTCCAGTATGTCCATTCCACAAAGCAACATCTCCAACTTGAGGTTTATCCGACTTTTCAAATATTTCATTATTCGACAAAAATTCTTTCAAACTACTCGTTGGCATATCTTCCACTTTGTCTGTAATTCCGTCTGCTTTCATAACTCTACAAACAAATTCAGAACAGTCCATATTTGCTAACGCAATTGGAGTATTATCAGTCCTAAGTGAACGAGGTGAAGTTTCTTGCTTATAAGGCAGGCCGATTTGATTTCTAGCTGCCTGAACTCTATCCTTTGGCCCCATCCCATCTGGGTCAATAAATCTTATAGGATTATCAAATGCGTAGTTAAAAGTCGTAAACCTACGCATTGAATCAGATAATGGGTCATTAGTTCCCCACCTTCCAATCTGTGCATCATACATCCTAGCCCCATAATCTAAATAATCCAGTCCACTTCCGTCGCTAAATTCTTTTCTTTGTTCTTCCTTACCATTATACTTAAACTTATTCTTCAATCCATCAGATCCTTCCTTCCCAATTACTTTCATTGTTAATCCGAATGGATAATAACTGGTTGCATCAATTACTAGGGAAGCTGCGTTATTATCGTCAGTGATTGTCATCCTTGTATTTCCTAAATGTTTAAATAAATGGTCAAGATAAGATCCTTTTAAGTTGAATTCTTCTAATTACTATTTTCTTGCCTTACTATAATTTTTTATAGTAAGGCTTTTGTAGAATGTTTCAAAATCCTTATTCGTTGCCTCACTTACATTCATAATTTCAAATAAGGTTGAACGTTTCTTAAGATAAATCAATTTTCGATAAGATGTTTCAGGGATATTACTTTTAAACGTCACTTGAAGTGCTTTTAAATTATCTATTGTTATTGTATCTCGGTTTTCTGTTACTTGCCCTTTATATAAAGTTTTCCATGAAGAAATTAAAGAATTAACAGGATAATCTGCAATATCCTGCATACAAATACACCATTGCCTATTATTTGTAGAATCTGTTCCTTGATTTGTATCCTTGTTTTTGATTTTCTGCCCGACACATCTACAGTTATCAATAACATCTGCTAATGCTAAATTATTCGGATACCTAAATGTTAAGATAAATCCTGCATCAGTAGTATCATTATATGTTATCCACTCGTTATTGATTTCACTGATACTTTCTGTTTTTTCAGATTGTCTGCCTGAACAAGAAAATAACATTACAGCTATTAAAATACCGATTATATATTTCATTTTTTATTTTTTCGCTGGTAGTGAATACCAAATCATATTTGAATAAAGTGGATTTTGAAAACTGTTTTTTTGTCCCGGCCCAAAATTGGTTGGTCGTGGAGTGCCATTTACATTTGCTGTTTTCTGTCCTTCAATAGTTTTTGTAATCGTGAGCGTACCTGTGCCATTAAAATGTGTAACTGTAAATGTTTGCGTTGTCATGGTAACTACGTGTCCTCCGTTTGCTCCAACCACTAAATTGCCATTCTTTGCATCAGCTTGAGCAGCTGCAACTGTAGGCTCTGCTTTGCCATTTGCCGCCAATCCTTTTGTAATATCAGCCGCTAGATTATTTCCACTAACAACACCAATACCATCTACTTTTTGGCCTGCTGCATTTTCTGCAGAATTATATGTTCTACCAACAAAATTTACAGATTGATTACACTTATCATAATTATTGGTTACGAAGTCCTGCGCACCAGTTAGCGCACCGGAAACACTAACTTCATTTTTGCCACCTTGACTTGCATCGAATCCATTAAATTGAAAATATTGATTCGTTTTATCTGTTCCTGTAAGTTGATATTTTGCATTTGACCCGTCTTCCACATGTGATATTTTTGTTCCAGCTTCATCGTAAAAATCGGAATACATACCATCAACATCTACATTCCTGATTGGATTATTTTCACCATAAAGAAAAGGAGACCAACCCCTTGATGAATCAGATAGAGGATCAATAGTTTGCCAACGTCCTATTTGTGAGTTAAAATTACGTGCACCATAATCATACAATTCCAGCCCACTACCGTCACTAAATTCTTTCCTTTGTTCTTCTTTGCCATTATACTTATACTTGTTCTGCAAAACTCCTGTACCTTCTTTCCCAATTACTTTCATGCTTAATCCGAATGGATAATAATGGGTTTCTTCGAAAAGTGGGTCTCTGGTATGCATTAGCTGGATATTAACAAAGGACACATCTTATTGCCATAGTTGATTAAAAGAATAAACTAATACATTATGCTTTTAAAAACATTAATCCTTTTGAACACTATAACTACCATTCCTTTTTATAATGAAATAGAAACTATCGCCAAGGTCGGTTACTGGTATTGATATAGAATAATGCAAAATAATTTCGCCATTTTGGTTATTAATTTTTGAAATATTTGGCGCTAATAACGTTGCATAATTTTTTAACTTTTTTTCTAAAATATTATTGAAATCATTTTTTTTAATTACCCTATTAAAAATAGTATCTGAGTTTTTTATAACTACAACTTTTGATACAAATTCATGTGTTATAAAGTCCTTTTTGTTTTCATCAGCAAAATTAAATTCCTTTGATATTCTTAGAACACTATTACGTAAACAATAATGTTTTATTTTGATTCGAATAATTTCTTTCCCTTCTTTAAATGAAGAGTCAATATATTGTATTAGTTTATATGATTTAGTAAACATTTTTTTTTCTTCTTTTAAGGAAGTTGATTCTTGATTAAAAGAGGAAAAATTACCATCTGTCATAGAGAAAATACTATTTATTTTAGGAGTAGTATCTTGTATTATTTCTTTAATTAATTTTTCTCTACTTGCGTATGATTTAAAATTAATGTTAAAAATTGCAAAAACAAAGAAATTTATAATAAGTATCTTTTTCATTTTTTATTTAATATGTAATCAACTATTTTTATCAGGCTTAGTATCCCATTTTCGATAGCCATCAATTTTAGGCCAAAATTGCTTTTTACCATCTATAATTATATTAATCACACGTGGACCTGATTTACCTTTCTCAGGTCTACCACCTGAATCAACCATTTGCTCATTTACAATTTTTCCATCTTTGTCTCTCTCTACAACTGTTATAATTCCAGTATGGCTTTTACTATCTGTAATTACTATATTGCCTGGTACAACATCTTTTTCTTCAACAACTTTAGTATTGTCAGCAATGTTGCTAACCCCGTTTTTATTTCCATGATTGGGGTTGGGTTCATTACCCGCTTCAACAACTTTAGTAACTAATCCAGAACAATCTACCTTTTGACCAGGGTCACCCTTTGCACCTAATTCATATGAGTTTCCAGGATTTTTATTTACATATTCTTTTGCCTTAATTAAAGCCTTAGCCCTTTGTGCTGAATCTCTGCCATCAAAATCTGAGAACCTGATTGGATCATTTGTATTCCATGAATAGGGAGATTCATTTTCTTTAATCACAGGGTCTATCTGCCACCAGCGGCCTATTTGCGGATCTAAATTTCTATACAGCGCAGCATATTCTTCCAGGCCAGAACCATCGCTGAACTCTTTATATTGTAATTCTATACCATTGTATTTTAATTTATTCTGCAAAACTCCTGTACCTTCTTTCCCAATTACTTTCATTATTAATCCGAATGGATAATAACTGGTTGCATCAATTACTGGTGATGCTGCGTTATTATCGTCAGTGATTGTCATCCTTGTATTTCCTAAATGGTCTTTTAAGAAATAGTCGAAAATAAAGTCATTATTGTTAGCATTAATTCTTATTCTACCTTCTTCTTGAGCAATATATTGCAAAACATCATTTTGGTATATTAACCCACCTAAATATTGTGTAGTTGTAGTGGTTCCATTTGTGTTGTCTACCACTAGCTTTTGTAATTTATTGCCAGCAGCATCGTAAGTAAATGATATTGTACCTTTTCCTGTCATACTTATTGTCTGTGGTAAATTTAAGTAATTGTACTGAATACTAGATATACCTTTGTTTGCATCACTAATTAAATTGCCATTAGCATCGTAAGTATAGTCATCGCCATCATTTGTTCCATCCTGAAAGTCACCCAAAACATTCCCATTGGCCAAAGCCGCATCAGTTACTTTTGCTAGTTTATTGCTCCCACTTTGGTATGCATAGGACAATTGATCAACAAGCGCTGAATTTGTTGCTGTTAACGTCCTTAAACCCATCTGATTCATAGAAAGTATATTTCCATTTTTATCATAGTTAATGTAAATCGTCAGCATAAAGTGGACAAAATATAGTCTAAATTAGTAGAGTGTTTCCATCATTAACAATTAAACCAAAAATGACATGGAACAGAAGCCAAAACAATCTACAGAGAACTTCATTAAAGAGATCCGTCGTAAGACAAGGAGACTCTTTTCCTCAGAACAAAAGTTAGTAATCGTAATGGAAGCCCAGCGAGGGGAATACTCCATAGCAGAGCTTTGCCGCAAACATGGTATATCTCAAGCCACCTTTTATAAATGGAATAAAGAGTTTATGGAAGCGGGTAAAAAACGTCTATCTGGCGATACTATAAGAGAAGCTACAAGTGATGAAGTAGCTGAACTACGAAATAAAAATAAGGAGCTTAAGGAACTTGTAGCTGATTTATTGCTTGAAAACAACATACTAAAAAAAAGTATCGACAGGCTGGCTTAAATGAAAAGTATGTTAAGTATATGAAACTAACAGCACAGGAAAAGCAGGAAGTAATTAAACTAGTGGAGGGTTCTGAATTAGGGATTCATCAAACATTACTAAGGCTAGGTATTGCTAAAAGTACTTTTTACAAATGGTATAAGGCTTATTTAGACAAAGGAATGGTGGGACTAGAACCAAAGCCACCCAGTAATCGTAGGCAGTGGAATACCATCCCTGAGGGGGAGAAAAACCTAGTAGTAGAACTGGCTTTAGAGTATAGTGATTTATCACCTAGGGAGTTGGCTTGTAAGCTAAGCGATACTAGGGGTGTATTCATCTCTGAGTCGAGTGTTTATAGGATATTAAAGTCAAGGGGATTAATCACCACACCTAATCATATATTGTTATCTGCTAGTGACAGCTTTGAGAAGAAAACCATGTTTGTACACGAGATGTGGCAAACAGATTTTACTTACTTTAAAATCATTGGTTGGGGATGGTATTACCTAAGCACTATTATAGATGATTACAGCAGGTACATTGTCCACTGGGAGTTATGCAGCACGATGAAAGCGGAAAATGTTCAATCTACCATCGCTCAAGCATTAATCAAAGCGGAACTTAAAACTAGTCAAAGACCTATTTTATTAAGTGATAATGGCGCTTGTTATGTGTCCTCTGAACTAAAAGATTATTTATCAACCGTGAATATCAAATCCATCCATGGAAGGGTAATGCATCCGCAAACACAAGGTAAAATAGAAAGGTATCACCGATCAATGAAAAATATCGTGAAACTTGAAAACTATTATCATCCCGAACAATTAATTAATGCTATCGAGGATTTTGTGGAGTATTATAACCATCAACGATACCATGAATCACTACAAAATGTCACCCCTTCAAATGTGTATTATGGAAGGCAAGAACAAATCCTACAGAAAAGAGCACTCATTAAACAACA
>CAIKZP010000041.1 GCA_903831935.1 uncultured Bacteroidota bacterium
CCTCAAAAGGCCGTCAACACTTGCCTCCCGCAAGGTCTGTTGTTGATTTGCATATAGAAAAATTATCTAACGACTGGCAGCATTTAAGCAATTTTGAAATACTTACTATTCAGTTAAATGAATTTGAAAAATGTTTGGATGCAGCTACCGCGCATTATCAATCATCCATTATTATTATTCATGGCGTGGGTAGTGGAAAGTTAAAAGATGAAATTCACGAGTTACTCAAAAGCAAACGCGAAGTGAAAAATTTCATCAACCAATACGATCCCCGATTTGGTTACGGCGCAACCGAAATTTTCTTTAAATATTGATTCACTACATTTGTAAAGACTACAAACCCGAGCTATCGCTCAACTTAGGTTGGGAGGAAAGTCCGGACAGCATAGGGCAACCCACCGGTTAATAGCCGGCCTCTCACGAAAGCGGGAGAGAGATAGTGCCACAGAAAATAACTACCATAAGCAATTATGGAAAAGGTGAAAATGTGCGGTAAAAGCGCACGGCTTTGTAAGGTAACTTATAGGGCGGGTAAACCTTGGGTGCTGTAATGCCATGTATAGGAACGTTTGAAGGCGGCTCGCTTGAGTTCCAGGGTAGGCAGCAAGATCCTGTAAGTAATTGCAGGGCTAGATAAATGATAGTTTAGAAACAGAATCCGGCTTACGAGGTTTGTAGTTGTTTTTATCCCACAAAACTTTCTATTCAAAACAAGTTTGGCAATCCTTCGGGCATTGCCTTATTTTTGTTGCCTATGACACAAGAGCAAATTAAATATATGAGAGACCGTGTAGTTGTCTTGAGGAGGTTTCTTTGACGTTGAGAACCGCACATATAAAGTAGATACAGATCGCCAACTGTCACTTTCACCGGGTTTTTGGGATGATAACCAAAGAGCCACTTCTATTGTGAAAGAAATTAAAGTAAATGAGTATTGGTTAAAAATGTACAACCAGGTAGCATCTGCCGTGGAAGACTTTGCCGTGCTCTTTGAGTTTTGGAAAGCGGCTGATGCCACTGAAGCAGATGCTAAGGAGGGTTATGATTTAGCCATTACACTAATTGAAGATGCTGAATTTAAAAGCACACTAAATAAGCCAGAAGACGAGCTTCCTGCCGTTTTACAGATTAATGCGGGCGCAGGTGGTACAGAGAGTCAAGACTGGGCAGAAATGCTTTTACGCATGTATAGAATGTATGGCGAAAAGCAAGGCTGGAAACTTACCGAATTAGACTATCAAGACGGAGACGGTGCGGGTATTAAAAGTGCCACAATTCAATTTGATGGAGATTTTGCTTATGGATTTTTAAAAGCCGAAAGTGGTGTGCATCGATTGGTGCGTATTTCGCCATTTGATAGCAATGCCCGAAGACATACATCCTTTGCCTCTGTTTTTGTATATCCATTAATTGATGATACCATTGAAATAGCCGTGAACCCAGCCGATTTAGAATGGGCTTTTTATAGAAGTGGTGGTAGTGGTGGACAAAACGTAAACAAAGTAGAAACCGCTGTTCGTTTAAAACATGGCCCAAGTGGCTTTATTGTGGAATGTCAACAGTCAAGAACGCAAGGAGAAAATAGAGAGTTGGCTTTGAAAATGTTAAAGAGCAGGTTGTACGAAGAAGAATTACGCAAGCGCCAAGAAGTATTAAATGCTACGAATGCAGGCAAGAAAAAAATTGAGTGGGGAAGTCAAATAAGGAGTTATGTTTTTCATCCGTATAAAATGATTAAAGACCATCGTACAGATTACGAAGTGGGAAATGTGGGTCCTGTAATGGATGGTGAATTAGATGGATTTATTAAAGCCTATTTGATGTTGGAGAAAGAAGATACCGATAATAAATAGCACTCATTAAAAGGCTAACATTTCGAATTTATTTTTTGGTCGTCGGTCTTCTTGCCATTTAAAATTGCGCAACTTTATTTCTTCGTGGTTTACTTGCCGCATAGGGTAGGCATTGCCTTCTAGATTATTTCTAAAAATTACTTTCTGTGGTTTATTGTCTAAGAAACTGATATCAATCATTTCGGCTGACGATTTATTTACGCCGGTAAATCGTTTAAAATCATCGAGCCCATAATACACATTTTCGGCATTGCCTTTTGCCCGCATAAAATTAATTTGACCATCAATAAATAATGCGTTGATAGACGTTCCTTTTAATTGGTTATAATAATTGCTACTACTATCTGCTTTGTTTAGTGCCATGGCATTTTCATAAACAAACAAACGTTCGGGCTTTTTATTTTGGGTAAATAAATACAAAGTGTCTCCACTTATTTGATTGTCTTTGGCCCATACTATTGGGTCTTTAAATAAACGGAATACAGAGTCTTGTAAAGAATAAAATAAACTATCGCCTACTGCTTGTAATGAGTCGGAATAAATACGTACATGGTAAAACGCCTCAATAAATTTATCGTTGGTACTATCTGATTTGTTTTTATCAACGGCACTGCTGTCTTTGCGAATACTCGAGTCGCGAATGGCAGGAACATTTCTTGTTTTGATTAAATCCGATAAACGTGCAGAATACAAGGTGTCGGCTGTAATATAGATGGAGTCGAGTCCTTGCTTAATTAATAGCAAAGGTTTTTGTGTTGCAAGGAAGACCGATTTTTTATTATTAGTTTTAATATTATTGGCAATTAAATCATAGCCTTGCGCGGTGTCTTTGCTTTTGTATACGGCGTTTCCAGAAAATTCTCCTAGTCCGGTAGAATCATCGAAAGCCATATCGTTTGCAGTAAAAGTATAAGTGCTATCGTCTATAAATGAACGTTGGTGTAATACGCCTTTTTTATTTTTGATATCAAAAAAACCATCCTTTGTTGTAATGGTTCTTTTTTCGTTGTGAATAACAGTAGGGCTTGTGAATGTAGCAATATTGGTATTGGTATTGTATTGTAAGGTATCGGTATTAATGGTGTATTCTGGGTTAACTAATTTAACACCTTTGTAAAATAGCATGTCTTTGGTGTCTCCGTAATAATATCCTTCTTTACTAGTGAGTACGGTTTTTTTATCAACTAGTTTACCGCCGTTATGGTAGATGCCTATTTTAATGGTTACATCATATTCTAAATCTTCGGTGGTTAATACGCCCTTGCCATCAGTGAGTTTTACTTTCTTTTTTAAGTAGGCTTTTTTTTCTTTTCCTAAGTACTTTAAATATTGTGCGTAAGTATGCACACTGTCGGCATCATTGATATGCACGTTTACAAAAGCTTCTAAAGTATTTTGAACGCTGTTTAAAACAATACTATCGGCATAGAACAATGTTTTTTCTTGTCGTACCAAAACATTGCCACCCAATGAAATTAAATTAGTGGCACTATCTACTTTCACTGCATTGTAACGGTCGGCCCTTAAAATATCAATTTGTTTTCCAGGAACAATTGTGTCATTGGCATTTCGTTGTGCCATACTAGCAAAAGCTATCATGCACATAAAAATAACTAAACAACATTTTTGTATTCCCTTCATGTTAATTGTGCTTCAACGAATCGGTTAAGGGAGCCAGTAATGGACCTGATTTATCTTTCTTGCCAAATACAGAAACTTGTACATAGCGTTTTGGATGCATGCGCAAATCATCTAATAAAATATTGGCACTATGCACCGTGTTATTAAGGTTGGTATATAAAGCTTTATCGTTTATTAATTTTCCTAATGAGCCATCTTGAGATTCTAATTTACCCATTACGGTATTTAGTTTTTCAAGTGCCAATTTCATTTGTGCAACACTGCCTGTAATATCTGCTTTGGCTAATTGGTCGGTTGTTTTTTCTACATTAGTTAGCGTACGAGAAACCTTTTCATTATTATCCGACAAATTTTTTGTAAAGCTATTTACATTGTCCATTGATTGCGCAATGGCACCCGATTGTTGGTGTAACATTTTTTCAATTGAGGCAGCAGATCCAATTAAACTAGCAGTGGTTTTATTCATATTGCCAATCACTTCTTGCAAATTATTTTTTGTTGCAGGATCAAAAACAGTGTTGATATTTTTCAGCACTACATCAAGCGTTTGTATGGTATTTTTTAGTTGGTCGGAAACTGGGCCAAGTTTGTTCATTAACTCGCCAATCATGCCAGGGTCTGATGCAGTAGGAATGGTGTCTCCGGTTAACATGCCCTTTGGGCTATTGCCTAATCTGATTTCAATACTTGGTGTTCCTAATGCGTTTTCTTTAATTACGGCAGAAGAGTTAACTGGAATATTGTAATAGTCTTTAAGTTTGATGGTTAATAAAATAGTAGACAAATTTTTGTCGATATTTTCTATTTCAAAAACAGCACCAACCTGAAATCCATTAATGTATACAGGATTAGAAACCATTATTCCTTTGGTATTGGCGTATTTGGCGTAAATGAAATGGCCTGTTTTAAAAAGCGTTTTTCCACGCAAAAAATTAAAACCAAGAATGAGTAAGGTGATGGCTATTGCGGTTAATGCCCCCACCTTGGTTTCGTTTGAGATTTTCATAATAGCAAAACTAATGATTCTTACTGTGATGGCTTACCCGAATCCTTGTTAAAATAGCTTAGGATTTTAATTTTATTTGGTTCCAACAGCCGAAATTTGTTTATCGAGCGAGTATTTATACCTTTTTAGGGACCGAATAATCACTTCGCAAATTTCTCTTTGTCCGTTATCGCTATTTAAATATTGTTCTTCTTCTTCGTCGGAAATAAATCCAGTTTCAATTAAAACGGCTGGCATTGCTACAGCTTGTAATACCCAAATACCTTTTTGGCGTTGTTGTGCTTGACGGCTAATACGACCAACTTTTTGAAATTCTTCTTCAATAGTAAGGGCTAAATTGGCACTACGTTGAAAAAATTGTTGGGTTTTGATGGTTGAAATCATCATTTTGGTTGGATCGTTCGGATTAAAATCTTTTAGTTCCTTTGCAGAAACACTATCCATATACAAATCCATATTCTCACTCAAAGCTTCTTTTTTAGCATCGGTTTTGCCAACTCCATAAATATAAGTTTCGGTGCCTTTAGCAGGGCTAGGAGTGGTCCAACGTCTATATTCAGCTACTGTTCTTGTTAATTGTTTTTTCTTTTTACCCTTGCCTTTATAATAGGTTTCGGTATGATGGCCAATTACTTCACTATGTTTTTGAGGGCTTGCATCGTTTACGTGGATACAAACAAATAGGTCGCCTTTTGCTTGGTTGGCAATATTGGCTTTAACAATTACAGAATTAAATACATCTTCTCTACGCGTCATAACTACTTCTATCTCTGGCATTTCATCGTGCAACATTTGCTCTAACTTAAGAGAAACAGCAAGGGCAATGTCTTTTTCGTGAGAGAATTTTCCATGGGCACCACCATCGGCTCCGCCATGACCTGCATCAATAACAATTTTGCGTAATGCTTGTTTTTGAACGGGTAGTTCTTTGTTTTGGGTAAATGACATAGCCACAAATCCACAAAAACAGAGTAGTAAAAAGGCCAATAAATATTTTCGCATCATAGTAATTCGTTAAAGGATTTTGTTCATACAACAATTTACAGGTTGAAGGCCTTATTTTTGCCTTCTGAGTATTATGAGCAAACTGCGCAAATTTAACGTAAAAACCCTGCTGGCTATTGTTATAGTTGGTTATTTAATGATATTAACAATTCATACAAAGGGGGCAATTGCGCATAATGGACACGTATTTCTGTATGAAAATTCGCTAAATGATACAGTTCCAGCAAGGGTTTCAAAGAAAATTACCCTTGAAAATGGCGAGGAAGACACATTGCGAATAGATTCCATCCCAAAAGTAGATACCCTAAAAATTTCTAAAGATTCTATTGATGCACCTATAAAGTACAATGCCGAAGATTCTGGGGTTTTGGTGATTGCTACCCGTCAGTTTTACCTATATGGCAAGGCTAAAATGGATTATAAAGACATGAAATTAGACGCAGCAACCATTAAATACGACCAAGAAACCCAAGAAATTAGGGCTTATGGCGGAACAGATACTGCCAATAATCCGTTAAATAAACCACATTTCGACCAAGGAGAAACCAAAACGATCAGTGATACAATTGCCTTTAATACCAAATCGGGTAAGGCCTTAATTCAAAATACTTTTTTACAAGAAGGTGAGATTTATGTAAATGCGTTGAAATTGAAAAAAATTAACGCCGACGAAGCATTTGCTTACAGAGCAAGATTTACTACCTGTAATTTAGATACACCGCATTTTGCCTTTAGAACTGCTAGAATGAAAATTGTGGCCAATAAAATGGGCATCTCAGGACCTGCATTTCCAGAATTTGAAGGTGTGCCAATGCCAATTGGTATTCCATTTGGTTTGTACCCATTAGCAAGAGGTAGACATTCTGGAATTATTGCACCCGCATTTATAACAAGTGAAGATTTTGGAATTGGTTTAGAAGGATTGGGTTTTTATAAAGTAATTAATGAAAATATAGACATGACCACTAAGGCCAATTTATATTCTTATGGTGGCTGGTTGGTGAATTTGAATTCTAAATATTTAATGCGATATAAGTATGCAGGAAACCTAAACCTAACTTTTCAAAACACTAAAATGTTAAACCGATCTGGTTTACTAAAGGATGAATTTAGTGGATCGAAATCGTTTATGATTAACTGGAGTCATACAAGTGATACGCGTGCAAGGCCTGGTACACAATTTGGTGCAAGTGTGAATTTTGGTAGCACCAAATTCAATAAATCATTATTAAATAATCCGTATCAAAATTTTAATAACCAGTTAGGGTCTTCTATTAATTATAGCAAAGACTGGTATGGTAAATATAATTTATCGGTGAATGCTAACCACAACCAAAATAGTAATACAGGATTGGTAAATATGAATTTACCAACAGTGAATTTTAATATGGTAACCATTTATCCTTTCCAGAAAAAAGAGGGAGTGGGTACG
>CAIKZP010000042.1 GCA_903831935.1 uncultured Bacteroidota bacterium
ATTTATCTATTGACCAAGACAAATACCTTGCAAGAAAAAAACAATACGGAATTGCTTCCTACACTACCTACTACCTTATTTGATTATTTAGATAAATATCCAACGCATGTACAAACAGCCCTAATTGCATCAGACAATACGCCATTAACCAATCCAATAACCAATGCTGGCGCCACTTTGGGCAGGGTGTTATTTTACGACAAACAATTGAGCCGAAATAGTACCACTAGTTGCGGCTCTTGTCATAAACAACAATTTTCTTTCGATGACACAACCGCTTTAAGCAAAGGATTAGACGGCTCATTAACAAGTAGAAATTCAATGGCCATTTTAAATATTCGCTTTTATAAATCTGGAAAAATGTTTTGGGACGAACGCGCTGCAACCTTAGAAAAACAAGCGCTAATGCCCATACAAAACCATGTAGAAATGGACATGACATTGTCGGCATTAGAAGCAAAAGTAAAATCGCTAAGTTATTATCCTGCATTGTTTAAAAACGCATTTGGTACAACTACTATTGATTCAATAGCCATTGCAAAAGCCTTATCGCAATTCGAAAGAAGTATTGTTACTTATCAGTCAAAATACGATCGCGTAAAACAAGGAATAGAAACTTTTACTACCGATGAAGCTGCAGGTGAACAATTATTTTTAACTGCTGCTGCTCCTAGAACTTGTGCTAGTTGTCATACACCACCTATGTTTATTACCAGTTCACCAGGTAGTGGATTTGGCTTAAATGACCCTAACGATAATGGCATTAACAACAATGGAAATTTTAAATCTGGCTCACTACGAAACATTGTTATCAGATCTAATCTGTTTCATAACGGCAGTGTAAAATCGGTGCAATCTATGATGGAACAAGGCAATCCAGGATTTGGCAATCAAGCAATACCCTTACACTTTTTAAAAACGGCGCAAATTCCTAGCATGATGGCCTTTTTAAATACACTTACCGATAACACAATTCTTACAGCAGAAAAATTTTCGAATCCGTTTAGATAAATGGCAGCAAGTAAGATTCAATAGATAATAAGCATCATTAACTATATTGCGTTAGAGATGTTTATTATCTATTGTTAATTATTGCTATATGCTAAAAAAAATATTTAAACTGAGTTTACTATTGGTGCTTGCACTAGTTGCTTTTTTAATTTTCAATACAGTGATTGGTAAAAAACCAATTCCAGTTTATCAGACAGAAAACATTAAAGACTCTGCAGATTCTGCGGCTTTGCATTTAAGTAAGGCCATTCAAATTAAAACAGTTTCGTTGGGCGATACTTTGCCAATTGATACAGCTGCTTTTATTCAGTTTAGAAATTTTATGGAGGCAACTTATCCTACCATTAGCCAACAATTACCCAAGCAAACTTTTAATCAATTTAGTTATGTGTACACATGGAAAGGGAAAGACACAACACTAAGCCCATGCGTATTGATGGCCCATATGGATGTGGTACCAGTAGAAGCAGTGGCAGAAAGCAAATGGACCGTGCCTTCTTTTAGTGGCGCCATTAAAAATGATACGATTTGGGGAAGAGGAGCTGTTGATGATAAAGTTGCTGTGATTGCTATTATGGAATCTGTAGAGCAATTATTAAAAGAAGGATACACACCTGAAAGAACAACGTATTTGTGTTTTGGTCACGACGAAGAAATAGCCGGAAAGCGAGGCGCGCGCGTAATATCGGAATGGTTTAAATTAAAAAACATCAAACCCTTTTTAGTATTAGACGAAGGCGGACAAATAGACAACCAACATTTTAAAAGATTGAATCGTCCGGTTGCGGTGATAGGTACTAGCGAAAAAGGCTATGTAAATATCGACTTAACAGTAGAAATTCCTGGAGGACATTCATCAATACCTAATAAAGAAACGGCCATAGATGTTTTGAATCAAGCAATAGAAAAAATTAGGGCGCACCAAATGAAACCTAACATTCCAGCGTCTATCAGTGAACTATTGAATCGAACAAAACCTGCTGAACAATTTTTTAATCAAGTAGTGCTAAGTAATTTATGGTTGTTTAATAGCGCAGTCATGAGCAACTTAGAAAAAACAAAAGAAACCAATGCCATGGTGCACACAACTTTAGTACCAACAATTGTAAAAGCGGGTATTAAAGACAATGTAATTCCATCGGTGGCAAAAGCAACATTCAACAGTCGGATCCTACCAGGCGAATCGAGTGACGATGTATTGAACTTTGTTATAAAAGCAATTAATGATAATCGAGTATTGGTAAAAAAACAAACCATTTCATTAATGGAACCATCACCAGTTACGCCTTTCAATCATCCATCATTTAAAAAAATAGAAAGTATTATTGGTAGAATAGTG
>CAIKZP010000043.1 GCA_903831935.1 uncultured Bacteroidota bacterium
AATTCGTTTCAAACGGATAGTGCCAGCGAACCTTATAAAATACAATTCTACAACAACGATAAGGCGCGCCAATTCCGCGTAATTGTATGGACTATTGACGATAATGAGGCGCCGCAGTATTTTGAAAGGATGTTGAATTAATTAGCAAAACCTCCCTTTTTAAGATTTTATTAAACGAAGCAAAACATTTGTTTATTTTCGTTTATATAATATTTCCCCTAAATACAATTAATAGCATATTTAAAATGCATACCCCTAAAAAATCAATCCTATTAATAGGATACGACTCTAATATTGGTCTTGGCGTTATTTATTGTTTAAAATCATATAATTATAATTTTTACTTATTAACGCATAATAAAAAAAATGCCGCTCGTTTTTCTAGACATATTTCTAAAACATTCTTTTACAATGATAACAACGATGATGTTGTAGAATTGGCTGCTTCAATTTTAAAGCAATATCATATAGATTATCTTGTACCATACGATGAAATAGAAACCAGAAAAATAGCTGAGAAAAGAGCATACTTAAGTCAATTTGCTGCAATTACCATAGCAACGAATCCAGAATTTTTTAATATTGGAATACATAAATTACAATTAGCAGAATTCTTAACTACGCATAATATTCCTTGTCCTCAATTTGCAATATTTAGCCAAACCGAAAAAATTAAAAAAATAGTTGAAGAATTTGGTTTTCCATTATTAGTTAAACCTGTTAGACAATCGGCAGGTAGAATGATTCAGAAGTTTTATGACTGGGATTCTCTAAATATTTTTTTTGAAAACCCTGGCATAGTAAAAGATGAATTTGTAATACAGCCATTTATCATTGGTAGCGATTTAACCTGTAATGTGATTTGCGAAGAAGGTAAAATAATTTGTTATACTATTCAAGAGTCTCCTATAAAATATGGATCGAATTTTAGCACCAATGATATACTTGAATATCATGAGGATCCAGAGGTGGTGAAAATTGTAGGTGATATGATGCAATTGTTGCATTGGAAGGGTGTTGCCTGTGTTGATATGCGAAGAAATAGCAAAGACAATTCTGTAAAAATTCTAGAGATTAATGGTAGATTTTGGGCGTCTGTTGTTCCATCTTTTACCAAAGCAGGTTTAAATTTCCCACTCATTTTATTAAAAAAATCTTTAGGAGAACCAATAGATATTCCAATTCAAAAAAACGCCATACAGGTATCTTTAAAAAAATACTTTTCTATGAAATTGCATGGAAAAAGAGTTTCTTTTAGCGATACAAAATATCAAACTTATTTTTCAGATCCTTTTGCAAGATTAATGCAAATTCTAAAAATGTAATTTATTAAACTGTCAGCAATCTTGGCTTATCATTTGTTTAATTTGAAATTTAATTTATGGAACTTTCTAACAGCATAAAAAGCAACCCTAAACTAAAAGCATTAGTAATGTGGATGATTATTGGTGAAGGAAAACCTAGGTGGTGGGTTGTAAATATGCTCAATAAATTTTTTCATAATAAAGGATACAAATCCGTTATTAGAAAACATGCAAGAATGGATCTGATTCCTTGGAGAATGTTTAGCGTAGGTGCTAATACTATTATTGAAGATTTTTCTTGTATCAATAACCAAGTTGGAGAAGTATTGATTGGCAGCAATTGTACCATAGGCTTAAGTAATATTATCATTGGACCTGTAAAGATTGGCAACAATGTTATTACAGCACAACATGTTTGTTTATCTGGTTTGAATCATGGATATGAAGATATTTTGGTGCCCATTCGCGACCAAGCTTGTAGTAAAGAACTTATTACTCTAGAAGACGATTGTTGGATTGGCGCAAACTCAGTAATTGTATTAGGTGTTACAATTGGCAAGCATGCTATTGTTGCCGCAGGTAGTGTTGTAACCAAAGATGTAGCACCGTTTACAATTGTTGCAGGTAGCCCTGCCAAAATTATCAAACAATATAATACTAGCACCCAAAAATGGGAGAAGTTATCTTAAATAACTTCCCCCTATAATTTTTTTAAAATCCTCTTTGTCCTGCAGGTCTTGGTTTTGGCAATTCTTTACGCGGTAATTTTTTCTCTCTTTGCGAAGCATCAAAAACAAAACTTGCTACAACAGTAGCCATTTGTTGTAAGTCTGCCTCAATTAAATGATCGTATACATCCATATTACTATGGTGGGTACGGGTATCGTATTCAATAGGATCTTGTATAAATTGGAATCCTGGTAAACCAACGCCATCAAAGGATTGGTGGTCTGTTCCGCCAGTATTACTAATAGTGATGGTTCCTTCGGTAATATCTTTTAGAGGAGCAAACCATTGGGTGAATATGTCTTTACAAGCTTCGTTTCCTTGTAAATAAATACCCCTAATTTTTCCAGTACCATTATCTATATTGAAATAAGTAGATAGCTTTTCGTGATCAGGTAGCAATTGCATAGTGGAAGGGTCTGCAAATGTTTTTTTCACATATCCCCTAGAACCCAAAAGGCCTTGTTCTTCGCCACTCCATAAACCAATTCTAATGGTTCTTTTATTTTGAATATTGAGTGTTTTTAAAATGCGCAAGGCTTCAAGCATTACTGCACTACCAGCTGCATTGTCAGTAGCGCCTGTTCCTGTATGCCAAGAATCTAGGTGTGCTCCTATCATTACAATTTCATTCTTTAAAATAGGATCTGTTCCTGGAATTTCTCCAATCATATTATATCCTTGTAAATCTTTTGTTTGAAATTTCACTTTAACATCGGCATCTAATTTTACAGAGGTACCCGCTTTTGTAAGTCTAAGAATGGTATTATAGTCTTCAATACCAATTACAATATCTAAGAAATTTTCTGGATCAGTTCCTTTGTATGCACCACCACCTTGTGTATACAATGTGCCATCATGATTACGCGTACTTGTGCTTAAAATAGCTACTGCGCCTTCTTTAATAGCCAATGCTTTTAAAAGGGCTAATGTATTCATAGCGCCACCGCCTCCACGAAATTGCATTTGACCGCCACCAGTTCTTGGTGCTGCAGGTGCTGCACTAGCCATTTTAGCCAGTTCATCGCTATTGTAACGAGTGGCATCTGCTTTAAAACTTTGATTATAAGTATCTAATTTGTCAAGCACAATAATTTTGCCCTTTAGTTTTCCTCTATAAGCATCTAAAGACAAGGAATCGGTTAAACTAACAGCAATAATCTCTGCATTTTTTAAACCCTTTGTTCCGCCACACCATGCTTTAGGATAGGCTTCTAAAGATTTATAATAAGGCGCTGTAATGGCTAAATAGCTTTTTTGTAATTCCCAGCCTTTGCCAAATTCACCCCAAGGATCAATGCTTGCATTGGTAATACCCCAACTATTTAATTTGTCTTTTGCATAGTTGGCAGCCCTAAAATATCCTGGAGAATTGGTTAGTCTATTACCACTTTCATCGGTTAAATGAAAAATTATATCCATTATTTGAGAGTGCTTCAGTCCCTCAGCCTTAATTTTTTCAATAGTTGCATTGTCTATTTTTTCTTGTGCAAATAATCCAATACTACTAGTTAGCATACCTAGCAACAGAAATCCAAAATATTTTTTCATAATTTTTAGTTTGATTCAAATTAAGAAAAAATTGGGTTATAAAAAACAGTTTCAGGTTAAAAGGCGTTTTGTTGTTAAAACATGCCAAGTAGTTCTATAAAAATTCGAAGCTATTTTAGCGTTTAAAAATTAGCGGTACTATTTTTGAACCAACTGATTATTATATTGGAAAGGTTTGTTTATAGCGTAATTATTATTCATAATTACAAGTTGCTCTTTGTATAAAGCAATCAATTTTTTAGGACTTTTAATTTTAACATTACCCATCCATTGAAAAATCCAACCAATTAGTTCGCGATTGATGCCAGATTCAAATTTCATTAACCAGTTTCCATTTTTGTTTTTTGTAAATGATTGGTTAGCATGCCAATAATAATTTTTTATAAAATTGCCGGTTATGTCGGTGAATTCAAGTTCAATAGAATAGGTTGTATTATCAATATTATTGGTAACACCAAAGCGTTTTAAGATTTCAATTTTTGAACTGGCCACTAATTTTTTAAAGGCAAAAGTTTTTTGTGTTAATACATAATCACTAATCTGTGCAATGTCTATAGTAATAAATTCATCTGTTCCATTTTGATATCCTGCTAAAAAATGATTGCCTCTATGGTACACCAATAAAATAGGTTTTAGTAATAATGGGAATTTAATTTTTTGGGGAATGGATGTGGCGTCTCCCTCTATGGAATTGATTGTAATAAGTTTGTAATTGGCTATTGACCAAATGATATCGTCTATTTTTGTGTTATAATTTTCGTCATACAAAGATTCATAAAAAAAAGAATGTTGGTTTTGTTCTTCACTCATAAAAGCATAAAAAGTTTTATTGATTTTAATAAAATCTTTATAAACGCTTCTAAATTTATTCATGGATTCCTTTCTGCTTATCTGTAAAATTCTAGGCGAAGCAGATCTGGTTAATTGGAATGTACTAATATCTCGTTTATTTAAATTTAAATCAACAGATGGTTTAACTAGTCTAAAAGTTTTACGATTAAATTGCGAGGTGCTAATTAATATTTCTTCTCCTTCTCTTAAAATGAATTGACTGATTTGTTTGATGTCTATATAAATTTGACGCAATCCAATATCAACTTTTAATTTTAATAAACTACTATGAATTTCATTAACTGTTTGCGGATTTTCCTCTAGTAATTTATAGATGGTATACACCCTTTCTAACTGGGTCATAGTTTGTAATTTAATTACAAACATATTGAATTTGAGTTAATTGCACTGCTAACTAGTTTAATTTTACCAAACTTTAGTGAATCGTCTTTTCTAAAAATAACTAAGCCGCCAAAGATGTGTTTTTAATCGGGGGATTAAAAATTTTCTAAGGCGGCTTATTCATATCTGTAATAAATACTTTTTTTATCCCTTCATATCTGCCAATTCCTTAACCTTAGCCCAAACACCATCGTCAACAGGAATACCTATTGCTAAATTCTCGTGTCGTGTTTTGAAAGACTGTTCTCCAGGATAAAAAATTTCGCTATTTTCTGTTACAGGAACAGACGTTTTTATTTGAGTGATTGTTTCAGACAATACTTTATCTATCAATTCTTGGGTATTTATTTTTAAGGGGTTGATGGCAATAAAAACTTGGCAACAACTTCCACAACTACCTTTATCGAATTTATCAATGGCAGCGGTAGATAATCCTCCAGAAAGCAATGAAGCTAGAACATCTAATAAAATAGCAAATCCCGATCCTTTCCAAAATCCCATGGGTAAAATACGTCGGCTTTCTTCAATAGCACCAGGGTCATCGGTTAGTACTCCATTAGTATCAAATCCGCCCGGGTAAGGTAATTTTTGATTTTTTAAACGCGTTACTTGTAATTTTCCATAAGAATATAATGACATTGCCATGTCTAAAACAAGGTGCCCTTCTTTTCTTGGAACAGCCATGATAAAAGGGTTATTTCCAATGCCTCCAGATGTGGCACCCCAAGCAGGCATACAAGACTCTGTATTGGTCCAACAAATACCAATATATCCTTTTTCGGCAGCTAACCATCCATAAGCACCTCCTCGCATCCAATGGGTTGTATTGTTTAAACTAACTAATCCTACCCCATTTTTTTCGGCAATTTCAGTAGCACGGTTCATGGCAAATATTGCGTTTAATATACCCGGCGCCATATGGCCATTGTATATTTCTAATGCACCAAGGTTTGAATCAAGTGTTGGGGTAGCATGTACATCTATCCACCCTTTATGAATATAATCTACAAAACGTTCTACTCTATTTAAGCCGTGAGAGTAAACGCCATCTCGGCTAGATTCTGTATGAATTCTAGCACAAATTTCTGCACGATCTTCTGGCATTCCAGCAAGAATGAAAGCTTTTTTAACCGTCGCTTTCATTTCATCAAAACTAATTCTGGTCATATAACTATATAATAAGTATTTAAATATGCTCTAATAAATTCAATTTATCGGATAAAATTTTTCATAAGTAATTCTATACTAGTAAAATACATAAAACGCTTAACAATTCCGTAACAATTCCGCAACATTTACCTAACAATTTCATTACAGTTACTTAATGTATAATGCCGAGTTAAGAGGCAGTCAAATGATAGTTTCGCATTTCAACTAGAAATCTAACTATGAGCCTTAAATTAGTACCAAAAAAAATAAATTACAGTTTAATGCTGTGTTTATTTTTATTTTTTTCCATTAATTCCTTTGCAGCTACGCTTAAAGGTAAAGTGGTTGACAATTCAACAGGAGAGCCACTTGTAGGGGCCACAGTAAAAATTAAAAATACCAATTTAGTAGCCTTAGTTAAATTAGATGGAACTTTTGTATTTAAAAATACGCCAAAAGGAAAAATTGAATTAACCGTAAGTTTTACAGGCTATAAATCTGCAGACAAAGCTGTTCAAATTGACACTGATAACGATACAAAAACGGTAAGCTTTTTATTAGAAGCAACAAGCAATGCATTGTCTTCAGTAACAGTGAGTTCTACCAATAGTGGTTCAGACAATGCTACCCGCAGACTAGAAAAAATAGCAGATCCAATCATTAATGTTTTGTCTGCAAAAACCATTCAATTATTACCAGATATTACTGTTGCCAATGCTTTACAAAGAGTAAGTGGTGTAACAATAGAAAAAAGTGGAAGTGGCGAAGCACGTTACCCAATTATTAGAGGGATGGAAAAAAGGTATATCAACACCTTGGTTAATGGTATTAAAATTCCTAGTCCAGACAATAAGAGTCGTTATATTCCATTAGACATATTTCCCTCTGAATTATTAGAGCGTTTAGAAGTTAGTAAGAGTTTAACGCCATCTATGGAAGGCGATGCAATTGGTGGAACTGTTAACCTAGTAATGAAAGATGCGCCAACAAAAAAAGTAATTCAGGCAAACTATTCATCGGGCTATAGTAATATTTTTGGTAGCCAAACCTTTCAACAATTTGATCATTCTACCATTAGTAAATTATCGCCATCAGAAATAAATGGAAAAACGTATGTTTCAACGCCTAAAGATTTTTCTGTTGCGCATTTAAATTATACCGATAAAACTTCTCCTATCAATTCAACTTTTGGTATTACTTACGGAGATCGATTTGGTAAAGAAAAAAAATTAGGATTTATTGCTTCGTATAGTTATCAAAACATTTATCGTGGTACTACTTCAAATTTCTTTTTACCTAACTCTCAGCCTGGTGCGCAACCTGGTTTCGATAATATTCCATTGTTTTCAGACTTACAAAAACGTCAGTATTCTGTACAAAGCCAAAGAACTGGTTTGAATGCTAAACTTGATTATGCGTTTAATAGCAAAAACAAAATCACTTTAACCAATACTTATGTTAAGTTAAATGACTACCAAACCAGAATTGTTTACGATACAGTTACATTAAATTCATTAGTAGATAATTGGCAAAGAAGTAGTTGGAATTACCAATCTATTTATAATGCAACCTTACAAGGTTATCATACGCTTAGTAATAGTTTAAAAGCAGATTGGAGTTTGGTCTATTCAACAGCTTCTAACAATACGCCAGATCAATCAGAATTTAAACACCAATACCAAACGGTAGCATCACCTGGAGCGCTAGATAAGGTTCAGGGCATCAATCATATATGGTCTCATAATACCGATAAAGATGTTGCTGGGTATTTAAATTTTACCAAGTCTACAAAATTATTTAACAGAGCAATAGATTTAAAAGCGGGTGTATTAGTAAGAAGTAAAAACAGAGATAATTTTTATAATAATTATAGTTTGAATCCATTGTTGAATTCTTTGTATACAAATATTAATAGTGCCATATTTATTTTCAAGAACCCAGCTGATGGTGCTATAACAGCAACTGGAAATAATTATACTTTTAAAGAAGATATTAATGCTGAATATATTCAAGCTAAATGGCAGTTGTCTTCTAAACTAGAAGCAATAGGCGGTGTAAGAATAGAAAATACTAATCAACACTACGAAACAGAATTAGGACCAGACGTAGCAGCAAAATCAGGCACTATTAAATACACCGACAAACTACCAAGTTTGCAATTTAAATATGCCCTTAACCAAACTCAAAATCTAAGACTAGCTTATTATCAAGCAATTGCTAGACCTGGATTTGCAGAATTAATTCCTGATGGACCCGATGGCGAATTCTTTAAAGAACAAGGCGATCCAGTTAATTTAAAACATACCACCTCTAATAACTTAGATATTCGGTATGAATTATATCCTGGTAATGCCGATCAGTTTTTAATTGGCGCTTTTTATAAAGACATCACTAATCCAATTGAAATATCTGCAGTAAAACCAAAAAATATTAATAGCCTTTATTTATTACCAGTAAATAGTCCTAAAGCAACAAACTACGGCGTAGAAGTTGTGCTTACCAAATACTTTGGATCTTTTGGAATATCTGCTAACTATACTTATACTAATTCTAGCATTACAAAAGACAGCATGTTATTGTCTTATAAAAATGCCAATGGAACTGCATTTTTAAAATATGTTTCAGAAACAAGACCTCTTCAAGGACAGTCAAATCATATTGGAAATATTTCATTGATTTATAAAAATCCTAAAATAGGACTTGATATTCAAACTGCTTTGGTTTACACAGGAGAAAGGGTGTCATTTGTTAGTCCATACTTTGGCTTGCACTATTGGCAGTCTCCAACTACACAGTTAGACCTTTCTTTTGAAAAGCGCATTGTTAAAAAACTATCTGTTTATGGTAAGATTAATAATTTAACGGATGCTCCTTTTGAATTATCGTTACACCAATCTTATAATAACTATTTGGCTGCAGCTGGTCGCCCAATTGCATTGCAAACAAATCCGGATAGTCAAATTATTATTCAAAGAGATTTCTATAAAACATCTTACTTATTTGGATTACGTTATAAATTTTAATAGTCCAACTTAACAAATACAATATGAAAAAATATTTATTGATACTAAGTTTTATTTCGAGTGCAGCTTTCTTTTCTTCTTGTAAAAAAACAACAGAAGACAAAAATTTATGGGAAGCGGTTCTACCACAAGCAACTCCTATTAGCGATGCAAGTTGTTTGTCTGGTGCTTTAAAAGGAACTATGTTAGCGGGTAAAACCTATAATATTTGTGGTGATATTTTTGTTAATGATGGCGACACCTTAATTATTCAAGAAGGGGTAACCATTAATTTCGGATCAGCTACTGTTGCTGCTCCTGTAGGCTTAGGTGTTAAAGGAACCTTGCTTTGTTTGGGTTCAAAAGACAAGCCTATTATGCTTACTTATCCTGGTGTAACCAAAACAGACCAAAATGGAGCAGACCCAAATTTAGATCCTGCTTTAAAAGGTAAATGGACTGGTGTTATTGGTGCCACTACTTGTAAATTAATTGTGGTTAAATGGACACATATTGAATTTGGTGGAGCAACTATCAGCTCTGCAATGAAAAGTTTTACAGGAAGTAGTAGTCCTTATTCAATCTATTTTGCAAACCCTGCTGGTGTATTTGTATTTGAAGATTCTTGGATTTATGGTAGTGTTGATGATCCATTTAGAATTAATGGTGGAAAAATTTCTGTGATGCGCAACACCTTTGAAAAGTGTGGTTATACAGGTGGTGAAGCAATGAATGCAAAAGCAGGTACCATTGGTGATTTTGCTTATAACTTATGTATTGGGATGGCAACAAACGGTCCAAAATTATCTAATATTAATATCTTACCGGGCTTTCCTGCGTCGAATGTTAGAATGTATAATAATACCATTATTAATAGTGGATATAGAAGGTCTGCAGCGGGTAGAGGTGGTTCTTTAAATTTTGAAGAAGGGGCTGGTGGAATGGCCTATAACAATTTAATTGTGAACTGTAAGTTTGGTTTAAGAGTAGTAGGAACGCCTATTGCTGATACTGCTAATTTACAATATGGCTATAATTATTATTATGCCGATTCTGTTTCTGTTGCAAGTCAGTTCATACCATCATTATCTGTAAGTACTTGTATTAGTAAACCACAAGAAACTGATTTTCCTAAACCTTCTACTTATTTACCAGCAGGATGGAAAATAGGAGATGTTTACACTGCGCCAAGTTCGGCTGTAGGTGTTAATAATCCTCAATTTATTAATGCGCCAGTTCCTTTGCCAAGTGGTTTAAAGCTAGCTGATATTGCGGTTGTTGGAAATTATAATTTTTCTTTAAAACCAACTTCGCCTTGTATTAATGCAGGTTACACTGGATTTTCTCCTAGAGCAGATGTGCCAGTTGATTTAAAATATGGTGCAACAGAAATTACACCTCCAGGTAGAGATATTGGATGCTACCAAAGTAATGGAAGGGGTAACCAACACTAATAAACAATTATATTTTTAATAAGGTGTTATAATTTTATAACACCTTTTTTATTCTATTTTTTATGGCAAAATCATTATTGCAGAACTTTAGAAATTTACACAAACAATTTGCTTCTGTATTGTTTGTATTTTTCTTTTTAATTGGCCTTACAGGCTCATTATTGGCGTTTAAATCTGTATTTAGCAAAACAATTTATGAGAATAGTGCTAATAAGTTTACAGGAGCAAAACCGCAATATTTGTCAATAGATAGTTTAGAGAATCTAGCTACAGCGGCTTTAAACAGTTTTGCCGAAACAAAATTTAAGCATTCAGAAAAAGTAGAAATAAAAGTTTCTAAAGGGTCTGTAATTTTTTATTATAAAAACGCATTAAGTATTCAGGTAAATAGCATTACAGGCGCGCCTATTTTAATAGAAAAAAAGTTTGGAGGAATCATTCAAGATATTCATGATGGTGCTATTTTAGATACTTGGATTGAAAACAAATCTAGTATATTTAAAAAAATATATTCTATCATCATGGGTTTGTCTTTATTACTATTAACAATAACAGGAACCTATTTATGGTATAAGCCAAGGCTAATTAAAAAACAAAAAGGCACAGTCTAAATATTTAAATATGCTTGTAAAATCTTCAAAGAACATTTCAGTATTAATTGTATTATCAATACTTTTTTTTAATAATACTTTCATCAATGCACAAGGCAAAGATTCTATCATACAATTTATATTTACTTCAGATGTGCATTTCGGATTAACAAAAGAAAGTTTCAGGGGTCAAAAAAATGTTCCAGCAGCTGCTGTAAATAAGGCAATGGCCAATGAAATTAATCAGCTGAATAGTAAAACATTTCCTTTAGATAACGGGGTACAAAGCAATAAAAGCATTAAATATTTAGATGCAATTGTTATTACTGGTGATATTGCCAACAGAATGGAAACAGGCATTCAATCAGCTACAAAGTCTTGGAATGAGTTCAGTTCTGTTTTTTTAGACGGATTAAAAATTAAAAAAACTAGTACCGAAAAATCAGATCTTTTAGTTGTACCAGGCAATCACGATATGAGCAATGCCATTGGATTTCACCGACCAATGGAACCAAAAAAAGATCCAACATCTATGTTGGGCATTTATAACCTGATGTTTCCAAATGAAAAAAAATTAACTGTTTTTGATAGCACACTTTGTAGGATTCATTATTCAAGAGATATTAAAGGCGTACATTTTATTTTTTTAAGTCTTTGGCCCGATTCAACAGAACAGGTATGGATGGAGAAAGATTTAAAGAAGGTGAGCAAAAGCACACCTGTATTGCTTTTTGCGCATTCAGTTCCAAATGTAGAAGCTAGGTTTTTTGTAAACCCCAATGGAGACCATGATATTAATGAAACTGATAAATTTGAAAACCTAGTGCCTGAAATGTATAAAGATGGATTTCAAGTAAAAGGCGAAACATTAATTGAGCAAAAATCATTTGCGGCATTCATTAAAAAACATCCTTCCATTAAAGCATACTTTCATGGACACGAAAATTTTACGGAATATTATAATTGGAAAGGACCAGATAGCACCATTAATCTTCCTTGTATTAGAACAGATAGCCCAATGAAGGGTAGGTCTTCTGCAAAGGATGAATTTAAATTAGCCTACGAAATTGTGTCTATTAATACCAGTTCTAAACTGCTTACCGTTAGAGAAGTACTTTGGAACACTACAGCGATGGCCGGTGTTTTAAAATGGGGTCAAACTACTAATATTAAATTATAGACTAGTTAATATGTGCTGCCACAAAATCAGCACAATATTTTTTAATCATTTCTCTTACTAAAGCAAATTCTTTTGCAATTTCCTCTTCGGTTCCAGTGGCTTTGGCAGGATCGGGGAAATTATAATGAAATTTTTCTGCTTTGCTAGGGAAATAAGGGCAGCGTTCTTTTGCATTGTCACATACTGTAATTACATAATCAAATTCAATACCTGTGTATTCTAAAATATTATTAGAAGTATGGTTTGAAATATCAATGCCATCTTCTAACATTGTTGCAATGGCCCTAGGATTTACACCATGCGTTTCAACACCTGCGCTATAAACTTCTGCTTTGCCAGCTGCAAATTTTCTTAAGTAGCCTTCCGCTAATTGGCTTCTACAACTATTGCCGGTACATAATACGAGAATCTTTTTCATTAACTAACGGGTTTTAAAAAATAACACTATCCAGTAACAGTCATTATCAAACCAGAAATTGCAACGGTATAAACCTTTAAAGCATTTGTAGCTGGCCCTTGAGTTACAGCTCCTGTAGTTGAAAAAGTGGCACCATGGTTTGGACAGATAAATTTATTAGCTGCTTGGTTATAATTAATTAACGTGCCTTGATGGGTACAAGCAGCTTGTACAGCCGTAAATGAAGCAGGTACATTCGCTGCAGCAAGCCTTACAATCACTACACCACTTTGTAAAATAGAGGAACCAACTGTTGTTAAATTTGTAAGTAGGTCAACATTAAAATTGGCAGCAACGCCACCTGAGGTAAATGAGTCGCCTCCTGTTTTACTGCAGGCGCCCATGCAAACGGCACAAGCTGCAACAACAGGGCCGGTGATACTTCCTAAAAATGCTCTTCTTTTCATGTGGGTTATTTTAAGCTTTTGAGAATCCTAATTTTTCTGGTGTGATAGGTAAGTCCCGTACTCTTTTTCCTGTGGCATTATAAACTGCATTGGCTACTGCTGCAGCAAAACCTATCATGGCTATTTCTCCAATTCCTTTTGCACCAATAGAATTGATAAACGGATCTGGTTTATTTACAAACCAAATTTCTGTTTCAGGAATATCTGTATGACGTGGAACAAGGTACTCGCCAAAACTTGCGTTTGCAATTTCACCTGTTGCATGATTAATTTCTAATCCTTCTTTAAATGCCATACCTATTCCCCCAACCACACCTCCTAGCATTTGGCTTCTAGCTGTGTTTTCGCTAATAATTTTTCCTGCATCACCAGTGGTAATTACTTTTTGCAATTTCATTTCACCCGTTTTTGGATGCACCAATATTTTTACAAAATGCACCGAAAAAGAACAGAAAGCATATTTAATTTCTTGTGGATTATTGCCATTTGATTCTTTGGTAATTTCAATACTAGGCTTACCTGCTAGTTTCAATAACTCAACAATAGAAATTTGACTACCCTGATTTTTTTTATCAATCAGCAATTCGTTTTTAACTTCTAAATCTGTTATTTGCAAACCTTTAAATGCAGCAAAATGTTGAATTCCTAATTCTTTAATTACTTGCTTTAAGGTTTCGCAAATTAAATTTACAGCAGAGCCCAATGTAGATGTAGTGCCCGATCCACCTTGTGTTGGGCCTGGAGGAAGGCTAGAATCACCCAACATAAATTTTATTCTTGAGGTAGGCATTTGTAAAGATTCTGCTGCAATAATTCCCATGGCAGTAGTGGTTCCAGGTCCCATATCACTTACTGCACTTTGCAATACCAAACTTCCATCTTCTTTTAAAATTGCTTTTACTGTGGCACTACCTTTATTAGCACCAAATATTCCTCCGCCCATTCCATAACCAACAAGCCAGCCTTTTTCTTTTAGTGATCCTGGTTTTTTAGGACGATTTTTCCAACCAATTTTTTCTTTACCAGCAGCGTAACAATCTTTTACATTATTAGCCGACCAAGGCAATTTATTTTCTTGATGTGTTTCAGTATAGTTAACAATTCTTAAATCAATCGGATCCATTTTTAATTGATACGATAATTCATCTAAAGCACTCTCCAATGCAAAACAGCCGGTTGTTTCACCAGGTCCGCGCATCCAAGTTGGGGTGCTTAAATCGAGTGGCAATAATTTATATTCGGTATCTACATTTTCGCATTTGTATAAAAATCTAGACGCATCTGTAATGCCTTCGCGAAAGTCTTCGTAACGAGAAGTATTGCTAATAGCTTCGTGCGAAATACCTAATAATTTTCCTGTTTTGTCGGCGCCAATACCAATCTTTTGCCATGATTGCGGACGATACCCTACCAATGAAAACATTTGTGGACGCGTTAATAATACTTTAACGGGTCTATTTAATTTCTTGGCGGCAATACAAGCTGCAGGAACATGCAACCAACTACGCAAAGCATTACCAAAAGCACCTCCTACAAATTCTGTGATTACTCGAACATTTTTTTCAGGAATGCCAAAGGTTCTAGCAATGGTAGATTGCGTGCCTTTTGGTCCTTGCGATTTGTCGTACAAGGTTAATTTATCGTCTCCTTCCCAAATAGCAATGCTCGAATGCATTTCCATAGGGTTATGTACTTCAATTGGGGTATTGTATTCTGCCTCAATAAAAAATGGTGCGTTCAAATATGCTTTGGGATTACCTCTTTTATACTTGCCAGCTAATTTGGTTTTTGATTCTACCAATCGGGCTTCATTAAAATTGGTATCGAATGCTTCAGTTGCATATTCGGCTTTTACTAATTTTACTGCCGCTAATGCATTTTCAAAACTATCTGCTACCACTAGTGCAATGGGTTGCCCAAAAAATCGAACGATATTATCATTCAATACTTTCAAACCCTTCCATTCAAAATTATTTCGTTTGTTATCGGGGGTTAAAGCATTGTATCCTGGTATATTCGGGCAATTCTTATAATAGATAACATCTAATACACCTGGGGCTTGTAGGGCTTTAGAGCTGTCTAAATTGGTAATAGTTCCTTTTGCAATGGTGCTAGTAACAAATAAGCCATAGGCAATATTGTCAATATGATGATCGGCGGTGAACTTTGCTCTGCCGGTTACTTTTTCGGCAGCATCTGCGCGTTCATCGTCGGCAACTATATTAAAATGATTCGTTGGTTCAAACATGACTTGAAGATTAAAATGGTTAGACCGTTTTTCCGGATTGTTTCACATCAATAATGGCATCAACAATATTTTGGTATGCGCCACACCTACAAATATTACCTTCCATATAGTCTTTTATTTCTTGCCTAGAGTTGGCATGACCACCGCGTATGCAAGTAATGGCCGACATAATTTGGCCTGAAGTGCAATACCCACACTGCATAGAGTCGTGTTTAATAAAAGCTTCTTGCATTGGGTGCAATTGCTTTTCTGTAGCCAATCCTTCAATGGTGGTAACTTTTGCATCTTGATTATCTACAGCAAGTGACAAACAAGAATTCAATCTTTTTCCATCAACATGCACAATACAAGCACCACACTGACCCATATCGCAACCTTTTTTGGTGCCGGTTAAGCCAATTTCTTCTCTTAATAAATCGAGTAGACTGCTACGAATATCTACTTGTAAATTGTAAGCTTTTCCATTAATGGTTAAACTCAATTTTTCTTTTGCAACCGTAACAGGCACTACTTTATCAATTGACATGGCCTTCACTAAAATAGAAGGCGTCAAATAAAGTGCAGCTATTGCGGAAGATTTTTTTAGAAAGCCTCTACGGCCTTCATCAACGGTACATGTACGCATAAAAATCCCTTTGATTAAAATTAAGGAATTAAATTTACTAAAACGCAGGTTGGCCTGTTACACTTTTTTAATTGGTTTCTTGTTGAACTTTTAATGACTTGTTATGAAAAAATATTTATCAATTATTTTATTATGCAATATTCAACTGCTGTGTGCTCAGTCAGAAAAAATGGAAGCGCGCATTAATGCTATTATGACCCAAACAAAATCGGTGGGGCTTTCAGTGGCAGTGGTTAAAAAAAATAAAATTATATATACGCATTCATTTGGCTTGAAAGATATTGCCACCAATACGCCTTTAACAGATGATTGTTTGTTTAGAATAGCTTCCGTTTCAAAATCTTTTACCGCTACGGCAATTATGCAATTAGTAGAGGCAAAAAAATTATCGCTCGATGATGATATTAGTAACCTGATTGGTTTTAAAATACGAAATCCAAAATTTCCCGAAACAGTTATTACTATTCGCATGCTATTAATGCATCGTTCTTCTATTAATGATAGCCAGGGATATTTTACATTAGACGCGATCAACCCAGCAAAAAATTTGGCGTTTGCAAAATGTTACAATGCCTATGAGCCTGCAAATGGATACTTGTATTGCAACTTAAATTTTAATCTTGCCGGTGCAATTGTAGAAAAAGTTTCTGGGGAGCGATTTGATTTGTATGTAAAAAAACATATTCTTGATCCACTAAAAATTGCAGGAGGCTATTGTGTAGACTCACTAAACAAATCTCTTTTTGCAACCATCTATGAATACAATAATGATTCTGCTAGGTTCGAAGCTTCTCCTGGCGCATATAATCCTCGCAGCGCAGAGATTGCTAATTATGAAATAGGATATAGCACACCTATTTTTTCACCTGCTGGCGGCATGAAAATTTCGGCTACTGATCTTGCAAAATATATGATCATGCATAGCCAACTCGGTAAATATAATGGCAAAAGAATTATTACTAAACAGAGTGCGCGTGAAATGCAACCAGCACCAACCGATAAAGAAGCCTATGCTCTAGCACTTTTATCTACCGAAAAATTAATTGCCAATAAAGTAATGAAAGGGCATACAGGATCGGCATACGGATTATTTAGTGCGATGTTTTTTAATCCAAAAGAAAAATTTGGTATAGTAGTTATTTGTAATGGCACAGGACCCGGTTATACCAATGGTTTCAATACAGTTATTAAACAAACGGTGAATTGTTTGTATGAAGAATTGATAGAAGTAACAAGTTCAAAATAATTATTAGTGCAACAATACGGAAACTTTCATGTAACAAATATTGGCAAAAATGAATCTTGGATTACATCGGGCGAAGTAATTCAAGCAAATTTTAAGGGAGATATGTTAATGGGAAGGGTTACTTGGAAAAAATAGTAATACGCATGTCATTTATAGGTCTATCAGTCGTTTTACCTATTTAAAGCATGATTTGTATCATTTATTTGGCTTAACTATTCAAGTAACTTCGGTAAAAAGAATCTGAGATGTTTATTTCGGAGAATAGTTATTGGCAAACAAAACAACTGCGTATTTTTTTCTTTTTGTTATTACAACTAACATTAGGCTGTACTATTACGCTTTATGCATTTCAAATGCCACTTCGTAATAAACCAATAACAGTAGGAATCGCTCAATTAATTACTATAGATACGGGAGTAAAAAAAACGCCAACTTTTTTAAAAAAAAATTTTAAAGCAGCAACAACACAATTATTGCTTGGAGAAATTGTACCCTGGACTTTTGATAAATATGTTGCAAAAATGCAATACGCAAGTATTTCAATGGAATCAACAAATTATAATTTAAATCCAAATAGTTGGACCTGGGATGATGACGATTTTGGTACCAATCAATTTGGACATCCATATCATGGAAGTGCTTTCTACAGTGCTTTTCGAGTTAACGGATATAGTTTTTGGCAATCAGCCCCGGCGGCTTTTGCGGGCAGCTATATTTGGGAAACCTTTGCCGAAAATCAAGCCCCTTCAATAAATGATTTTATCAATACAGGGTTTGGCGGCGTTATATTAGGAGAGATGAGTTTTAGGTTGTCTAAAATGATTGTAAACAACCATACGCGTGGATTTAAAAGACAAGCAAGTGAGGTGTTGGCTTTTCTAATGAATCCTATGAATGGTTTTAAAAGAATAGTAGATCATAAATGGGGCAAGGTTGGCAATAATTCTGCGCAGTTTGATTCATCAAAAATATATTCAGAATTTGATATTGGTTTAAGGCAGTTCAATGCCAATAAAACAGGAACTGCCATGGTTTATTATGGTCATGTTAAATTATTATACGGCAATCCTTTCGAAAATTATCGAAAACCATTTAGCAATATTTCTATTAATATGGAATTGAGTAATGATGATAGTTCTAAATTAAATACACTTAATGTATATGGCACTTTAACAGGTTGGTTTATTGGTAAGTCTACAAAAAATACGCACTTATTAATTCTATCAACCAATTATGATTTTTTACAAAATCAAGCATTTTTATATAGCGCAGAAAGTATTAAACTCAACTTGTTTTCTAATATTCAGGCAGCAAAAAAAATAAAAATGAATTCCATTGTTGGATTGGGTGCAATAATTCTAGCAGCTGTTCCAGATGCTTATGGATACCAAAATAGAAATTATGCATTTGGATGTGGATTAGCCGCAAACGCTAGTTTTGGCTTGCAATTATTTAATAAGTTTTCGGTAAATACAAATTATAAAGGCAGTCTCATTAAAACACTTAACGGAAATCCAGCGCATTATTTTTTACATATCATTACCGCAGAGGCGCAGTATAAATTATTAAATCATATTGGTATTTGTTTTGAACCAGGGTATTTTAAACTCTATGGTTATTATAAGTATTTGCCAGATGTAAACGAAACCTATCCGTATTTTAGGTTTTCGGTAAGGTATGCTGCTCAAGGAAAATAAGATATCTACATAAACTATCAGTTTTAAATAGATTTATATGCTTATTTTTATCGCCTTAAAAAACAGAATACTACTAATATGACACATGCAATAAGTAACTGTATTTGGTTCGACGGAAAAGCAAAAGAAGCAGCTAATTTTTATAAAGAAGTTTTTGGATCTTTTGAAATGATTTCTGAAAATCCTTTTGTTGTAAATTATTCTTTGTTTGGTAGAAGATTTATGCATTTAAATGGAGGGCCTGGTTATCCTATTAATCCTTCTATTTCATTTTATATTAGCGCTGAAACAGAAGCAGAAATAGATACACTTTGGGCTAAGTTAACCACAGGGGGCAAAGTGATGATGCCATTAAACACCTATCCATGGAGTAAAAAATATGGATGGTGTGCCGATCAATTTGGCGTTAATTGGCAACTAATGTTAGGCCATGAAAGCACTTGTAAGGTAATGCCACATATGTTGTTTTGTGGAACAAATAATGGACGAGCTGCAGAAGCAATATCTTTTTACACAGGTATTTTTAAAGAGTCTGAAATTAAAACTATTAGTAAATACGAAAAAGGAGAAGCAGACACAGAAGGGAATATTAAGTATTCGCAATTTGAACTAACTAAATTTCCATTTGGTGCAATGGATAGCTCTGGCGCGCACCAATTTAGTTTTAATGAGGGTGTTTCTTTTATTGTTATGGTTGATACACAAGAAGAAATTGATTATTACTGGAACAACTTAATAGTAGATGGATCTCCTGCAAGATGTGGTTGGTTAAAAGATAAATTTGGTGTGAGTTGGCAAATTGTTCCTTCCATATTAGGAAAGTATATGACCAATCCAGAAACCGCTCCTAAAGCAACTTATGCATTTTTGCAAATGTCTAAATTTATTATTGCAGATTTGGTGAAGGCGGTGGAATAAATAAGGTTACTGCAATTATGTAAATTGTTTTATTAATATTATTGCACAGTATTTATTTTTTTCTTCAACGCTAAAAAACCATTTCGAAATAAGTTTCCCTCTTTATCTCTAGGAGCAATTAATAAACTCAAATCTAGATTTATAAAATCTGTAGGCGTTAAATTTTCAGCGGTTGAATTGTTTATAAACTTAGACTCATTTAAATTTAAGTGCGTATAATCATTTCCATTTACTTTAGGGGAATAACTCAAGTTTTGTTCAAGTAAATGTTCATAGCCAGGAACGTCAATTAAAGTACTGCTTTCTGTTCCAGATTTTCTATTTGTCATATTAAAATTCACACCATTTTTATAAGCCGTATTGCCAATCCAATCATTGCCTCCTAAGTGATGGTTTGCATAAAATCCATTTGCTTTATTCATTACGGAAATACAATTTATTGTTTTATTCCTAGGAATTGGATTCGGCAAATTTCTTACAGGACCTGCACCGTAGCCACCTACTTTAAATCCATTTCCATCTCCTCTACTAATAAATCCTTCTGCATATCCATTATAAAAAGCCCAACAATTTTCAAAAACAGTAGCTTCTTGTGCGTTAATACAATCAAATCCATCGTCACTATTAAACCAAGCCCTACAGCCCCTAAAAATATTATTGACACTACCTTTTTGTGGATGATTTCCAAAGCCATCAACATTGCCTCCATTTCTTCCGCCACCAGCTTTTGATGTAGTATCATTGTTTTTATACGCGTCACAATTAAGGATTAAATTATTGGAGCCTTTCGTTAAAAAGAAACCAATTCCTTGGCCATCATGCATGCTTAATTGTTCAAAAATATTATTAGAACCACCATCATTTGAAAAACAAATAGACTGTGTATTTACACTGGTAATAGTCACTTGAACGCCTACAACTTGAAGGCCTTTAAAGTGTAACCATGAGCCAAGTATTTCAAATGCATGTACACGAAAATTAGGAACCTTAATTTGACTAAAGTCAAAAACAGGTGTTTCATTTAGGTACGCTAAATAATGAATATACTTATTAGGTGTACCACTCTTATTCATTAAATTAACGTATATTTTAATGCCATCATAAGCAGCAATTTGTGTTTCATTCATAATATAATTGCCGCCCCTAATAAATATTGTATCGCCTGGAATTACTATCGATTGCGCTTTTTGAATTGTTAAAAAAGGGCTTGTAATTGTACCCGCGAATTGATCTTGACCAACTGGGCTTATATAATAAGTGGAGGCATTGCTTTTAATATTCAATGTCAAGAAAAAGAGCGGTATTAAAAATGAAAATTGGCGAAGCATTTATAAAACCGGTTTAATTAACAATATGATTATTGGATAAATTGAAAAACATCTTTCAATTAAATCTATTAAGAAACTTCTAATGTAATATTTAAAATTTAGGATGTTTGTATTTTTTCGGCGATGTTCAATAACTTACAGATGAAAAACATTTTTCTATGAAGTATCAATCTAATGAAGTTTTAGTTGTTATAGGCGCTGGCTCTATAGGTTTGGCAATTGCACGTCGTGTTGGTACTGGAAAGCAAATACTTCTAGCCGATATTAGTCAAGAGAATTGTAATGCTGCTGCAAAACAGCTTAGCGAAGCGGGTTTTGAAGTAAATACAACAATTGTTAATGTTTCGTTGCGAACATCGGTTCAGGCATTAATTAAAACGGCAACAGCTTTAGGCGATATTACAGGTTTAATACATGCAGCTGGAGTTTCTCCTTCACAAGCATCTCCATCAACCATACTTCAAGTAGACTTATATGGAACAGCACTAGTTTTAGAGGAGTTTGGCAATATAATAGCGCAAGGAGGTTCTGGTGTTGTAATTGCTTCTCAATCAGGGCATCGATTAGCTGCATTAACACCCGAAGAAGACAAAGCGCTTGCCACCATTCCAACTGAAGAACTCTTATTATTACCCATACTTCAACTAGCCAATGTGCGCGACTCTTTACATGCCTATCAATTATCAAAAAGAGCCAATTCTTTAAGGGTTAAGGCCGAAGCGGTTAGATGGGGTAAACGCCGAGCACGTATTAATGCCATTAGCCCTGGCATAATTATAACGCCACTTGCAAAAGATGAATTGGCGGGGCCTCGAGGAAATATGTATCGTAGAATGATTGAATTGTCTGCGGTAGGCAGGGCAGGCACCCCCGACGAAGTAGGAGCTATAGGCGCATTATTAATGGGCCGCGATGGCGCCTTTATGACAGGAGCGGATATTTTAATGGACGGAGGTGTCACTGCAGCTTTTTGGTATGGTGAACTAGCTCCAGAAAATTAATATTGTTTATATTGCGCTTGGTTGTTATTTAATTGAATAATAAATGAATAGATAACCCCCTAAATAATTCGAAATGCTTTTCATACTATTAAACTTAGTTGCTTTTATAGGTGTAGTAATAGCCTCTTCAATTATTTTATTTAAAAAGACAATTCGTTTCCCTTTTAAGATTTTGGCTGCTTGGATGGTAACTAGTTTAATATTCTTGCCCTATCCAATTTTAATTCAGTATAATCAGTTTGAAAATTTCCCAAATTATATAAGGGTTCCTGCTCCATTCATGTATCTAATTGGTCCATTTTTGTATTTCTTTACGCGCACAATTTATAATGACGAAAAAAAATTCCGCTCAACCGATTGGTTACATTTTTTACCAGCCATTTTACATTTATTAGAACTAATGCCTTTTTATTTAGGTCCAATAGCCGATAAAATAGAATTAATTAAACAAGTACAAGGGAATAATTTATCGGTAATTACCAATAGCCCCGAAGGATTTTTTAATGCAAAATATCATACAGTTTTTAAGTTATTAAGTATTTTAATTTACACTATAATTTCAATAGGTTTATTTTATAAAAACTATCAACTGAATAGAAGTTATAAAAATAAATTTAATGTTTCCATCAATATTTTTGTAATCACACTAATTGTTACTAGGATAGCACAATTGATATTAACAATAGTATCAACCAAATCTCAAGATCCTGAAGTTGCACAAATTTTAATCAATTTGCCTTTTCCCATTAGTTTAATATTGATGGTTATTTTGCTATTAATAAATACTATTAATCTTTCTGGAATTAGTGATCGTCAGTTTGATTTGATATTTCCAAATTATAAAGAACTAAATATTGAGGAAAAGCAAATCAAGTTGCAGGCAATGGACAATTCTTCTTCAAATATCACTTTCTTTATTTCAAAAAATTATGAAATAATACATTTTAATAAAGCGGCAGAAGAGTTTATATTCTTAACAAGTAATAAAATAATATCACAGGGAGATAGCATTAAAAAAATATTTAAACAATCAGACTATACATTTTTAATAGACGGCGTTGAGCAAGTTATTAATGATGAAAAAACAAGTTATGTTGAGCTTGAATTAGAAACATCAAAGAATGGCAATAAGGAATGGTTTTCTACTTATTTTACTCCTGTGTATAATGATCATTCAGAATTATTAGGTGTTACAAGTTCAACAAGAAATATACATATTAGAAAAGAAAGCGAAAGAAAAAATCAAGAATATATTGCTAAATTAGAAACAATTGCATTCCGTGATTCTCATTTACTAAGGGCGCCTCTTGTGAATATAATTGGGTTGGCAGATCAACTTGCTAAAACAGAAACATCATCAGCCGACAAAATAAACACAGCTGAGTTTATAAAATTAATTCAATCTGAGGCGCGAAAATTAGATAAAATCATTAAAGAGAATGTAAAATTGGCTAGTGATAAATAGGCAATTGTTCATTATTATCAAATTGCTTGATTATGAAAATGTATTCTATTAAAAAATATACCACCCATTTTTTTATTATTTTATGTGTCTATAGTTTATTGGCAGCATTTACTTTTCAAAATCCAATTACAAAATTTAATTTGATAGGTAGCATTGAACAAGACACACTTGCCAAACATTTTAAAAATCCTCCTGCACAATACAGCATCATTCCTTTTTGGTCATTGAACAATTCGCTGGATTCAACTAAAATGAATTGGCAAATGGATCAAATGTTAGACAAAGGTGTGTACGGAGCATTCTTACATGCAAGAGAAGGACTTGATCAAAGCACTACACCCTATTTTTCTGCAGGTTGGTGGACAGCCATTGAATCAACCGTAAAACATGCGCATGAAAAAGGCTTTTATACGTATTTGTATGATGAAGATAAATGGCCTAGCGGAAGTGCTGGCGGAAGAACTGTTCTAGCAAATCCAGAAAGAAACACTAAAAAAATCATGCGTTACAATGATTTTCAAGTAATGGGTCCGCAAACAATACAACTCAATTTTTCGGAGAATCCTTATGCTATTTATGCTGGTAAAATATCAGACCGTGGGGTGTATGATTTTAGTTCACAAATTGATTTGACCAATTTGGCAGGTAAGGAATGGAAAATGCCTGCTGGTCGTTGGTCTATTATTAGCTTTAGAATGATTAAAGATCCTAATCAGCAAATTAATTACTTGGACTCGGCTACTGTAGCCGATTTTATTCATATTACACATGATGCGTATTATAAAAGACTTGGGCCTTATTTTGGCAATACCATTCCAGGTGTTTTCTTCGATGAGATTTATGCGAACTCTAGCGACAGAAAAAATAATATTTTTTGGTCTGATGATTTTACCGAGCAGTTTAAAAAAATAAAAGGCTACGATATCAAATCATTTTTACCACTATTAATTTTAAATGACCCTTCTTTATCTGCAGAAAAAAGGTTTGATTTTTTTGATGTAGTAAGAATTGTTTATGGTAATGCTTGGTTTAAGCAATATGCCAAATGGGCATCTGATCATCATATTTGGGTTACTGGTCATACCACCGAAGAACTAATTCAACACATCAGACAATCCGATTATTTTTATACCGAAGGGCAGTTACAAGTGCCTTGTACAGACAATGAAGATTTTAGATATGGTTTTCCAAGGTCTATAGATTTTTATAATCCCAAACAAATTAGTTCTTTAGGCCACAACTATGGTAGTACTAGAATGTCTGCAGAGGCAATGGGAAGTGGCGGTTACACCATTCCATTAGAAGAGTATCGGTACGGCTTTTCAATGTTAGGAGTGTATGGCGTGAACTTATTTATTCCTCATTTATTTCATTACTCAATGGATCGCCCAGAGAACCAAAACGATTGGCCTCCTAGTTGGTTTTATCAAAATCCTTATTGGAAATATTTTAAACCCTTAGCAAATTATGCCCAGCGTATTTCCTATATGATTGCGCAAGGAAAACACGTTGCAAAAGTAGCAATAGTATATCCCCTAACACAAGTATGGCTTGGAGGATATACCGCTCCTGTAAGTGATGAATTATATCGTGAAGTGCAACAACAGTTATTAGACAATCATATTGATTACGATGTGATTGATCCTTATACGCTCTCAAATGCCAAGAGTAATAAGAATGGATTGTTGGTAGGAAATGAACAATACCAAGCATTGGTACTTCCAGGTTTGAAAGCTATTCAAACAGCATGCTTGAATAAAATCAATGATTTTGTTTTGAATGGAGGTGTTGTTATAGGAATAAATGAATTGCCAACAAACTCCGAAAAAGGAACACCCATTGATCCTTTTGTTGTTGGATCTATGCAAAAAATATTTGGATTTCAACCAAGAGAACTATTACAAATACAATACCATACCATTAATGACAATCATGATAATCGGATATTAATTCATTCAGTACCAGGTGGCGGAAAAGGAATTTTTTCAAGGTATACCGAAGACCTAACCACTATTTTACGCAAACAACTTTCATCAGATATTACAATTGAAGGCGAAGGAAATGAAGCAATAAAATACCAACATAGAAAAATAGCAACTAAGGATATTTTTTATTTAGTGAATAGTCATAAACAAACCAGTTCATTTACAGTGAATCTTTCCACTATTGGAAAGCCGTCACTTTGGAATCCTGAAACAGGTAATATAGTGGCAATTACTAATTATCGAATTCACGAAAATCAACTCCAATTACAATTGTCATTTAAACCATGGGAAAGTTATTTTATTGTGGTGGATCCTGCTGAGAACAGTAATAAAAACCAGCTATTGGTAACAAAAACTGATTTAGACAATTTAGAAATTAATACAAGTAATAATCAATTAATAGCAAATGGATGGGGCAAGGGTAATGGAATGCATGAATTGAATTATTTGAATGGAACAGAAAAGCAAACCATAAAATGGCGCTCAGATAAAGCATTGAATGAACTAACCCTAAAAGGAAATTGGGATTTTCAACTATGTCCTACAGCACTTAATTATAGTTGGAATAATCTAGTAAAATTCGATACCATTAGTTTGCCAATAATGAATTTTCAATCGGAGTTTAACAACATAGAAAAACAAGTTAAAATAGAAGATAAATATAGTGGTATTAAAGGTGCTAGTAGGTATTTGAGTGTTTGGGATGCAGATTGGATAAGTTATTACGACAATAGTATGCACCTGTCTGAAATGGGCGGTGGCACTATTTACTTTAAAAAAGAATTTAGTATTAATAGCAGTGTAAAAAATGCTTTTATAGACATTACTGCAGACAACAGTTTTGAATTAACTATTAACGGAAAATTGGTAGGAAAAAATAGTAATTGGAAAAATACCATGCACTATTCTATTAGCGAATTCATTCAACAAGGACCTAATACTATTCAAGTTACTACTACCAATACAAAAGGGCTTTTGTTACAGGGCTTAGTTAATTTAACAAACGAAAAATCTGTAACAATAAAAACAGATACAACATGGCTTGCTAAAAAACAAGAAACAAATTGGATTCCAGCAATCTGCTATGCTTCTCCACCATTGGGCTTTTGGGGTCAAATAAAAAGACCAGATTATGCTGTTCATTTTCCTTGTAAAACAAGCTATCAGCAAGTATTGCCGCCAGGAGTTGAAGCTGTTTTATTACCCAATATTTTAGGAGACTACGAAATGTATATCAACAACCAATTGGTGGTTTTAAACAAAGGAATTCCTACACCAATTAAGCAATACTTAAGATCCGAAAAAAATATACTTTCAATTAGTGTGGTATTGCATAGTTCTTCGGATGGTATTCAATCGCCCATACAATTAATTTGCGGCAAAGCATCGGTTGGGCTAAAACCATGGTCTGATATGCACCTTGATTGGTATTCTGGTAGGGCTATTTACACAAATACTATTGATGTAGATGCAGCATATTGTAAAGCAAATAACAAATTAATGCTCGACCTTGGGCAAGTAAATCACTTTGCAGAAATTTGGGTAAACAACCAATTAGTAGAGTATAGATCTTGGGCGCCATTTACGGCAGATGTTTCAAAGTATGTACATCCTGGAAAAAATAGCATCAGTATTGTAGTGACTAATCTATTGGCAAATGAAGCCACTTGGAATATGATGGATGCTAATATAGATGCTAAAGAAGCTCGCTGGTGGAATTATGGAAGCATACTTCGAGAAAAAGAAAAATTGGTTTCAGGCTTATTGGGGCCAGTGAAAATCATACCATATGTAAGGGAATCAATTAAATTGAAAATGTAATCAGATTATATTTTTTACTTAGTTTAAATTTAATAAAAAAACACTTTCAATTTTAGAAAGTGTTTTTTTATTAATTAGCTATATAATCAATTGCCCAATTTACAGTTGTATTGTTTTTTGAGCGCAAACTAATTTTTCGAATCATTCCTTCTTTTTCATTTTTTAAAACATCCGCATTTAAAGCTGTAAACTTAGTGTTAGAATACCCTTCTGGTTCATATATATACATTGTATAAACATCGTCGGCTACAAGCGTGCTACTGCCATTTAATTGACGGTTGTTCCATTGCATTGATTCAATTTCAAGTGCTCCACAACTAATATGGCGATTGGTGGCCAATAATTGAGGATGATTTTGTTTTTCACGTAAACAAAAAACCTGGCAATGGAAGTTGCTATCAATTGTTCCAGGGTTAAATTGTTTTTTTACAATACCACGAAATTCTTTGCGCCAAAACTCAAACAACAAGTATTCTTTTTGATCATTCAATCCTAAATCTTTTACAGAAATAGTTTGATCTCTATCATCTAACCTACCTAATACCACCCAGTTTTCAAAGGGCTTGTTTATTTCTAATGAAAACAAGCCAGTTGTTGTAGAACTACTGGCATCAAAGGGTCTTGGGCCACTGCCACTCATTTCTACATCTGCTTGTGCAATTAAAGCAGAACGAGAGGGATCAACATCATACACTTGTGCGGGTTGCGTATATAAAACAGGTATAGACCTTTTGGCGGCCTCAATTAATTTTGAATTTTCATATACTTCTGCTTTATCAGTCAGCATAAATAATGATCCTGTTAATGAAGTAGCCACACAACTTCTGTAAGCTTCTTTAGGGCTAAGTTCTATATGGTCTGGATCATTTCGCCAGATGATATTATTGTAAGAATTGAATTGTGCTAAACCAGCATAACTGTATCCATCATTGCCTATTCTACATCCATCAACAATACCAACCAATTCTGGTCGAATACCCCAACAAGCCATCAGAAAATGATCTTTTCCGGTTTCATTTCGTACTGCTCTTACTATATTTCTATATGCCTCATTTCTGTTAGCTTTCTTTTGTAAGAAGTAAGCACTATTTGAATTATAACCTTCGTATTTTAAATGTCTTAAAGCATCTAGTTTAATATACTGCCATCCTTCTTTATTTAGTTCTTTGTATACTGGTGTAATTAATGTTTGAATAGCTTTCGGATTTAATCCATCCATTGAATAACCAATCCAATTACCAATTGCTGGATTTCCATTTTCATTACGAACAAACAACTCTTTATGCGCATAAGCTGCTGCAGAATCATTAAATGCTACATTCGTCCATAATGCAGGTGTAAGCCCTTTTGATTGAATATATTTAGAAAGTGCTGAAAGCCCTGAAGGAAACTTTTTATTGGTTTCTAGCCATGTTTCTGGCATTCCAATTGGAGTCTGTTGATAGCCATCATCAATTTGAACATAGTTTAAACCAAAAGGGGCTAATTTGTTAGATAACACATCGGCTGTTTTTTTAACATCCAATTCAGTTACTTTATTAAAATAAGCAAACCAACTGCACCAACCAACTACTGGTTTTTTCCAAACCGAATATTGTTCAGGATTAAAATATGAAAGTCCACGATGTTTTTGATAATAGTTTGGTTTGAATCGAATAATTAATTCAGTGCCTGTAAAATGTATAGAATAATTAAAACTTGCTTCAGCATTGATAACTAGTTTGGGATATACAGCATCAAAAGATAAAAGCCAATCATGCTTGCGTTCATAGATAGCATTGTTTAATAAACTATGGCTTTGACCAATAGTGTTTCTTACCACTTTTAAACCATTAATTCTTGGATCACTTTCGCAAGCAATAGATTCTTCACTACCCATAACATTTGCAACCAATTCAAACTTATTAAAATTTGCTGCACTGATATTTATTAATTGATAGTTAGCCCCATTAATTACTTGGCTATTTTGTTGAATATTGAATGATTGAATTTTTTCGGACAAACGCGCTTTTAAAATTATTTGTTGATTATAATATAAAAAGATGGAGTCTTTACGTGAAACTAGTTTTACAGCATTTTGTGATTGCGCATTAAATTGAATAAACACAATCAAGAAAAATACGATTGATTTTTTTATAAGGGATTTAAACATGGCAGGTGTTTTAAAAATATTTTTTATCTATTTTTTGATAAACGATTGTATAAAAGTTCCATTTTTTGAATTCTTAAATTATTATCTTCTGCTAATTCAGAAACATAGTAGTAAGCACTATTCAAGTTAATAAATTTTTTATTTGTATTTTTTGTTTCAATGATAAGCGTTTCTAATTGCTTCACTAATAAATTTTTTGCGCCTTCTGATACAGCTGCTGTATTCATTTGTTTTTCTATCCATTGATAAGTTAAGTATTCAACCCTTATCTCTGCCATTAAAACATATTGCGCAAACTCTGTTGTGTTTTTAAGCGGTTGAATTGATGAAATTGTTTTCAATGCTAGTTTTGAACTATCTAATAAATCCACCAAACTTATTGGTCCTTTCACTTCTCCCATCACAACTTCATAGGGTGCGGTTTTTAAAGCATTCCAAAATATTTTAGATGTGGCAGGGGTTAATCCATAATTATTATTGCAATACTTTTCAATAAATACAGCTGTGTTAAGAGCCGTGGTATCTTTTAAAGCTTCTGCAAAAGCAGCAATTAGCATATTGAAAGCCGAGAGCGGATAAACCCTTCTTACGGCATATAAATCTACAATATCAAAACCCGATTCATTTACTGCAGAATAAACTCCAGAGGTAGACCAAGAAGTCATAATCATTCCTTTGTAATTTAAGTTACGAGCAGCAGGAAGAAAGTCGCGAATATTATTAAAGTGTTTATCCCACAACGTAAGATTGTAATTGTCAGGACTACTGCGTAAAGAAACGGCACCCCAAATTTCAAACCCACTTTGCATTAGTTTTTTATGGTCCCCAAACTTATCTAAATCCCAACCATAATTCCAATCAACAAATATGGCTTCTTTGGGGAGGTCCTTAATTGCATCGGGATATTTTAACGCTATATCAGCCCACAACACAGGAATCTTGCCCATGCCAATTACAATTTGGCAAAGCATTTTAATATGATCGCCATATAATTTTGACACACTTGATTTGGCCACTTTTGCTTTGCAGGCTGCATCGTGCCCTAATAAATGGGTTTCGTCTCCACCAATATGAATGTATTTAGAAGGATGTAGCGCTGCAAGTTCAGTGTAGAGTTCTGTAAACAATACGCTGTTCAAATTTTCTTTGGAAGGACAAATTTGTGAGAAGTCTTTTTGGTCTTCTCTTTGTTCTTTGTAACGATTGTTTTTAAGCAGATATTCTAAATGTCCAAAGCTTTGTTGCAATGGAATTACATTAATAGAAAGTGTTTTGCAATAATTAACAAAATCAATAATTTCTAATTTTGTGTAGGCATATCTATTGGCAATTAATGGATGTTTTTCGTATAGAAAACTAGCTTCGTATTCCATTATTAATGTATTGATACCAGCTTTGTTAAGCTGTAATGCAAGCGCTTTTAAGGCAGGCAATTTCATTACTTGTATACGTAAATCGAGGTGAAACCCCCTCACCGGAAATGGCGTTGCGGATGGATATTGTTGTTGCGGAAAGGCTTTAACTGTATTTGTAGAAACAATAAATAATAAGCAAGCGAAAAGACAGTTGTTAAAAAATTTCATATTCCGAATTAAGTTAAAGTAATGCGTGCTGAAATTAACTAAGTTTTTCAGCACTTTACTTAAAAAAAATTCGAACCTTCATTTTATATTGATATTTGAGAACCTGCTGGTATTTTGTAAGTTTTATCATCAATTTTTATATACACATCAATAGAACTTAAATTCGAAACGATGTTTTTGTCAACTGAAAACTTTAAATTCTTATAGGCATTTATATAATCAACAAGAGTTATTTGGGTGGTATAGTTGATATCATTGCGTTTTGAAACCAACTTGAAGAAATTTTCCATTTCAACCCATCTATTACCTTCGCCATTGTTTTCCCAACTATGTCCCCAAACATCAAATAAGGCTAAGGATGTTGTTTTAAGAAAATCATCTGTCAATTTATAAAAACTAGCTAATTCTTTTTTATCATTTTCTGCATCATTTGGTTTAAAATAAGCTTTTCCAAATTGATGAATGCTAGGATCCCATTTAAGAAAATTTGAAGGAATAGAAAAATTATAAGAATCGGCTACAGTTCTAGCATATTCAATACCTAAGCCATTAACTGTTTCAACAACTAAATCATTGTAACTGCCAAAAGGATAAGCCATGCCTATCACCATATTTCCGGTGAGCTTCTCTAAGGATTTTCTATCTTCTACAACTTCATAAACAATATCAATTTTCAATAAACCACTTAAGCCTGGATGATTGGCTGTATGTACTGAAACTTCATGACCTTTAAAAAGACTTTTAATTTCTTCTGATGTTAAATAGCCCTTCGTGTTCAATTTATTTGAATTCAAATGGAAAGTACCTTTAAGCCCATAATCATTCATCAATTTCACTAGTTTTCTGTCGGCATCCGGGCCATCGTCATAGCTCAAAATAAGTGCCTTAGATTTTCCTTCAGGGAACAGCATTTCAATTCTTAAACTGCTATTCGCCTTAGAGCTGTTTGATTGAGCCATTAAAAAATGGGCCGATAGAATAAAAAAAATAAGCAAAAAAATATTTTTCATAAAGGTTGATTTATCTAATTGCTTATAAAGATAATAATATCATTAATGCCTTAAATGAATATAAAGCATCAGTAATTATTTTTTGAATGTAGGAGGGCCTTGTTGAGGATTATTTACAGAATTAATTATATGCTGAACTAATTCATCAAATTTCGGCTTTTGTTCATTGGTGCAAATTGCCCGCACTTTTTTAAAGTGTTCAAAAGTTAAAATATCTAATGATTGCATAGATAAGCCAACCATTAATGCAGCATTGTTTTTTACACTATCAATAATTTTATCGGACTTTAATAATTGAAAAAATTTGTCTTTATTAATTTTAATTTGTGTTCTAATTATTTCGGCAGCGTTATGATGCTCCTTTGCTAAATCAAAATATATATTTTTTTGGTCTTCACTAAAATGTAATTCTTTAGCAAAAATCTCTTTAGGATTGTTATCTCTTTCTAATCTAAAATGACCTACCCAGAAAAAAACAAGACTAACAATGTTAGCTAGTACTAATAATACTATCAGCCAAGCCATGAATTTACTTTTTACTAAATCTTTCATAAAAAAACTTTTAAATGTTTTGATCATAAGAAGCAGCCAATACCTCAATATTATTATTGGAATTTGCTTTTGCTACATTAGTATTCTTTCCAATTAATAAGGTATTAATAATTAAAAAAAAGGTTAGTATACATATAACCAAAACCGGTTTGAATGAAAATGGTGCGTTGGCTAAGGATGCTTCTTTTTCCAGCCTTGCATGTAGTCTTGTGTAAAAGAAATCTGGCGAACCAACTTCTTTCATAGTAGAGAAGATAGATAATTCATTCTCTAATTGTTCATCAGATATATGTTTCATAAGTATATTTTTATGAGGTATGATAATATTTTAATTTATTTTTTAAATTTTCTTTCGCCCTACTTAATAATGATTCAATTGCTTTTATACTCAATTGCATTATTGCACTAGCCTCTTCGTATTTCAATCCTTGCACTCGAATTAAGGTAAAAGCAATTCGTTGGTTATTAGGCAACTCACTAATAGCTTTAAATATTAGCGTAGTTTTTTCTTTATTTTCATTGCTAATACCAGGATTCAAATAAGCGGCATCAATACTTTTTTCTTCGGATGGCATCCACCATGGAATAATAGAATTAATTTTTTGTCTATTTTTTTGCTTTCGTAATTTCTCTAAAGCTTTTCTCACAGCTATTCTATAAATCCAAGTGGCCAAACTAGATTCTTCTTTGAAACTACTGATAGATTCAAACACCTGAATAAAAGTTTCTTGAGCGGTGTCTTCTGCTTCGTTAGTATTTTGTAGGATATTAAGTACACTATAATATACCCTGTCTTGATAATTCTCTACCAGCAGTTTAAAAGCAGGTTCCTCAGCAAGCTTTAATCTTGATATGAGTTCTTTTTCGTTCAAAATCTACTTATAATAGACGTTTAAACTATTCAATTCCTTCGGTTATAATAAAAATAATTTTTAACATAGCGTAATTAAAGTCCACACAAACAAAAAAATACTACATCATAATAAAAACGAATATGAAAGTTCTTTATGTTTGTTAACTATTAACGAAGGAAATTCAACTTAAATACCTCTAATAAGTAAATCTGCATTTTTATGAAGTTTAACAAATGTGTATTCATTGTATTATTATTTAGTAATTATTTTATGGCATGTTCTAAATCTGATGGAACAAGTACCACTACTACTCCAGCTACAACTGTATTAGTACCAGATGTTTATAAAAAAATATATGGTGCTACTAGCATTACCAATGATGGCACCTATATTACTATAAAAACCAAGGATTTGCCCGACCATAAAAGCGCTTACTATCCAACAACTAACGCTTTGTACGAAGCATATAGTGGTTTAACATTTGGTGGGTTTACTTTTGTAAAAAATCCTAATTCAATTATTGAACAGACTTCAACTTTTAAAATTCCAGTCAATCCAAAACTAGACGCATCGCATGCTGCAACACCATTAGGCGCAATAGGAGTTGCTGTAAATGGTGTTATATTTTTTAACCAATATGCAGGCCCTAGCCAACCTCTAACTGGCGAAATAGTTAGTTTCGATAAATATTATGGCCATCCACAGCAATCAGGCATGTACCATTATCATGTTGAGCCTTTACATTTAACAACTGTTAAGTTAACCAAATCTGGTTTGATGGGATTTCTTTTAGATGGTTTTCCTGTTTATGGTCCTCAAGAAGAAGACGGAACCGTTGTAGTAAATACTATGTTAGATGTATATCATGGACATACCCACAAAACCATTGATTACCCTGCTGGTTCTTATCATTATCATTTTACTACAGAAGCGCCCTATTTAAATGGAAGTGGATTTTATGGCACTCCTGGTACTGTTACACAATAATGAAGGGCTTTTTATTTTTCATTGTTTTAATTTCTTTTTGTGCATGCTCAAATCATAAAGAGCAAGCTCAGGGCGAACTTGTTGTTTTTAAAAAATATTATTCCAATAAGCAATTAATGGAGTATAGAGAATTTAGAAATGATATGAAAAATGGCAAACAAATAGCTTATTGGGATAATGGAAAAAAACGATTTGAGTTTGTTGCAAAGAACGATGCTTACGAAGGCGAATTAAAGGAATGGGATTATAATGGGAATTTGTTTCATTTAGCACATTACCAAAATGGACAAGAAGAAGGCGTACAAAAATTATGGTACGATAATGGAAAGATTAGGGCTAATTATGTTACAATAAAAGGCAGGAGGTTTGGGTTATTGGGAACCAAAAATTGTAAAAATGTATCGGATAGTATTTTTATTGTTAAGTAGCATGTTGCTTTTTTCTTGTAAGGAGAAAAAGATGGATACTATTGATATGCCCTATTACAATGATCCAGACTTTAATCCAATCTTTATAAAAAATAAAATAGAAGTTGCAGAAAAAATCACACATCAAATAGATAGCTTTTCTTTTTTAAATCAAGACAGCATTATTGTAACGCAATCTATTTTTAAAAATAAAATTCATGTAGCCAATTTTATTTTCACTACTTGTGGAAGCATTTGTCCAATAATGACAAGTAATTTTAAAATGGTTAGTGATAGTTTTAAAAATAACAATAATGTTGTAATGTTATCTTATTCTGTAACACCTTGGATAGACAAGCCTTCTGTTTTAAAAAAGTACATTAATAAAAACGGCATAAACAATTTGAATTGGCATTTTTTAACGGGCGATAGAACTAGTATATATAAATTAGCCAGGCAATCTTATTTTGCCGAAGAAAACATTGGATTTAGTAAAGACAGTAGCCAATTCTTACATACTGAACATGTTATTTTAGTAGATAGAACCAATAGAATAAGAGGTGTTTATAATGGCACACTAAGTTTAGAAATGCAGCATTTAATTGAAGATATTAGAAGTCTTGAAAATGAAAATAATTAATCATTTTTTATTTAAGAAATAGCATAATTTCAAAAAAAAATTAGATGGCTAAAATTAACCCCCATATTCACTTTAATGGAAATACCGAAGAAGCGTTTGAGTTTTATCAATCTGTATTTGGCGGCTCTTTTACAAAAATAGTTCGCTATAAAGATTTGCCTAATATGGGCTATGCTTTTCCTGAAAACGAGTTAAATAAAATCATGCAAATCTCATTACCTATTGGAGATTCAAGTGTATTAACGGGCAGTGATGTTCCAGATATTTTAGGACAGGTAAGTGAAAATGAAAACCGAAGCAAAATTACCATTAGTGTAGAAAGCAAAGAGGAGGCAGATAAATTATTCAATGGGCTTTCGGCAGGTGGAACAGTTGAAATGCCGCTGTCAGAAACTCCTTGGTGCGCCTATTTTGCAGCATTTAGAGACAAATATGGAATTGAATGGATGATTAATTTTTCCGTCCAACAAATCTAATAACAGAACCAGTGCCGTTATGATAAAGTCCTTCATTTAATTCAATATCCTGCTCTACTAATTCAATAATTGTATAATTAGGAAAATCCAATTTTATTTCATCAATTGAAAATAAACTTTCAATGTCTTTTGGTCCTCCTACTTTTTCATTTGCTGTTACATTGGATAATCCGGTCCCTTTAACCAGGCATTTCCGCTTTTCATTGATCAGGAAACCTGCTGATTATCAATCCATTTATTAGTCAGCCTTGACCGGATTTTCCAATCGGTGTGGGACTTACGCATAAACCACAATTTTCAGATCTTAAATTCCTAAAACTTTTAATTTTTATTAAGTTTTAGGAATTTAAAGTATCTTCGTTCTATGCAAACAGTTCTGAGAAGCCAATACCTAGATGTACTCAAAATGCTCAAGGATAGAAATTTAATTAAAGTCGCTACCGGTGTTCGTCGCTGTGGGAAGTCAACGTTAATGTCGCAATTCCAAGATGTATTGCGTGCCGAGAATGAAGCCGCTTCTATAATCGCCATCAATATTGACACGCCAGACTTCCGATTTTTGGCAGAAAAAAGTTGGAAAGACGTCTACGACTTTATCGTTGAGCATCTCAAAAATAATGTCACCAACTACGTTTTTATTGATGAAGTCCAGAACGTAAAAGAATTCGAGAAACTATTGGAGGGTCTTTATGTTCATCCGAACATTGATTTATACATTACGGGCTCCAATGCATTCCTATTATCCAGTGAACTAGCCACATTACTCACTGGCAGAGCGTATGAAATCCATGTCTTACCATTTTCATTCGCTGAATTCATAAGCTTCACAGGCAAATCCAACAACTTAGACAGGGCTTTTGCAGCGTATTTAAGCACAGGTGGTTTCCCGGAGGCTGTCCGACTTTCGGCCGATGGAAATCAATTGACCCTTGAATATCTGCAAATGGTTTTTAATAACATTTTTAGTAATGATATTTCTGCTCGACGGTCAATCTATTCGGAAGAATCCTACCTGGAAGTGGTCAATTTCCTTATCGACTCCATTGGATCAAATGTATCAGCTTCGAATATCGCTAATACTTTAAAGGCCAACAAAAAGCCCATCGACAACAAAACCGTTTCCAAATACATCGATTCCTTGGTGGAGTCTTACTTATTTTACCGCGTAAAGCGATACGATATCAAAGGCAAACAGCACCTAGCTACTCAGGAAAAATACTACCTAGTAGATTTGGGATTTCGAAATGCATTGTTGGGAAAGGAATTACTGAGCGATGCTGGCCATCTACTTGAAAATGTCATTTATCTGGAGCTAAAACGCCGAAATCATCAAATTTGGATTGGAAAAACCAACAACTTAGAGGTTGATTTTGTGGTACGAGACAGCGAAGGATTCACAAAATACATTCAGGTGTCACAAACAGTCCAAAATCCGGATACTTTGGCACGGGAACTTGCGCCATTTAATAGCATTTCAGACCACCATGAAAAATTGTTAATCACCATGGACTTTGATACGGGCACATACAACGGAATCAAGAAAATCAATGCCATTGATTGGTTGATGGCCAAATAAACCCCATGGAACAATTCCTAAACCAACTGTAAAGTAAAACACGTACGATACC
>CAIKZP010000044.1 GCA_903831935.1 uncultured Bacteroidota bacterium
CTACTGGTATTGGTTTGTTGTGGGGAATTGAATTAGTTAAAGATCATGCTACAAAAGAAAAAGCTTCTGATGCGGCTGAAAAAATATTATACTACTGCCTAAACAATGGTTTGAGCTTTAAAGTTTCTCAAGGTAATGTTTTGCAGTTATGTCCGCCTTTAACTATTTCATTGATAGAATTAAATGATGCACTTAAAATTTTAGATGCAGCATTTAATGAGCTTTAAATTTAAAATAGCACTAGTTTTTTAAAAAACTTTTAGAAATCTAATTTTAAATATTCTATCGTAATAACGCATTAGAAAACACTAAAAAAGTAATTATATTTATCTAATATCTTTTGTTTAATTCCAGATTATGAAAAACTTATTTTTATTTATTTTATTTAATTGTTTATATGTTTTTGCATTAGCCCAAAACAAAACAACCATTCTACAAGTGCCTGGTATTAATCAGTTCTGTAAAATTGACGAGAAAGGGGTTTCTGTTTTACCTAGTGGTAGGTTGTTAAGCCCTGCTGGTGAATTGGTTAGAATTACTAGTGATCCGTTCGGTATGAAAATATCACCCGATGGTAAAAAGGCTGCTGTTTTGCACAATGGCGTTTTTTCATTAATTGATATTGCTTCTTTAAATACTGTTCGCGTTCCATCTTACAATAAAAATATTGTTTCTCCTTTTTCTAATGGCTCGTATTTAGGTTTGGCTTTTACTAAAGATTCAAAGTCAATCTTTTTAAGTGGTGGCGATAATGGGGCTATTATTTTGTACGATATCAACCAAATGAAAACCATTGATTCTATTAGTTTAAATGGGGTTGTAAATGGTGTAGATTATCAAGACAGTTTTACTTCAGATATTGTATTGGATAACGACAATCACGAATTGCTGGTATTAGACAGGGGCAATTTTAGATTGGTTCGATACGATTTAAATCTTAAAAAAATTACTGCATCCATTCCAGTTGGTAGACAGCCTTTTGGTTTGGCATTGAGTCCCGATAAAAAAACGGCATTAGTTGCTAATGTTGGTATGTATGCATATCCTATTATTAAAGGAGTAACACTTAAAAAAGACGATACCTTACTTATATCGCATCATCCTTATGCAGACAACAGTAAAGAATCTATTAATGGAACAATAGTTGAAGGGAAAATAATTCCTGGTGTGGGTAGTCCATTGGCCGATGAAGCAATGAGTGTTTTTACAATTGATTTAGCCACCAATAAAGTAGTTGATAAATTTAAAACTGGTAATCAAATAGGGCAGATGATTGAAGGAGCTGAAGTAGTTGGTGGTGCAAGCCCAAATTCAATTGTAGTTGGTAAATCTTTTGCGTATGTAACCAATGCTACGAATGATAATATTTCTATAATCGATTATAAGCACCACAAAATTGTTGGACATATTGCTATTAAGGTTGATAAACGCATTGATAAATATCGTGGCTTACTTCCTTTTGGTTTAACCATGAGTAAAGACGAAAAAACATTGTATGTGGCTTTGTTGGGCTTTAATGCCATTGCTGTAATTGATATTGCATCAAAAACTACAAAAGGTTTAATACCTAGTGGTTGGGGACCTACAAGGGTATTGCTTTCTAACGACGAACAATCTATTTATGCAATCTCTTGTCGTGGATTAGGTGCGGGCCCTAATGGGGGACGAAATTTTATTAGACCTATTCAAGGAACTTATATTGGGGATATTCAATTGGGAAGTTTTCAAAAAATTCCAATGCCTACCGGTACGCAATTACAAGCTTATACCAAACAAGCCATTCAAAATACTTTTGTACAATCTACTGTTTCAGTTGATAGCGCCAATCCTTTACCTGCATTGCCTGGTATTACGCCAACTCCTATTAAATATATTGTTTACATCACCAAAGAGAATAGAACCTACGACGAAGTTTTTGGCCAGTTTCCAAATGCTAATGGCGATAGTAGTTTGGCCAGATATGGTTTGAATAGTGAGTTTAGTGTACCAGATTCAGTTCGTTCTAAATTGAAGGGAATGAAAGTAACACCCAACCATAAAAAAATTGCGCATCAATTTGCCTTGAGTGATAATTTTTATTGCGATAGTGATGCTTCTATTCATGGGCATCATTGGATGATGGGTGTAATTCCTAACGAATGGGTTGAAGCAAATTCAAGTGTTAGTAAAACAAATATGTTGGTTACAAATGCACCTGGGCGTAGGTCTCCTGGTTCTACAGGAAGTATGGATCCTGAAGATTATGCCGAAACAGGAGGATTATGGGAAGCACTAGAACGCAAGAAAATTAATTTCTACAATTTTGGTGAAGCGAATGAAACAGCGCATGTTCGTGAAGAATGGAATGATACAGCTACTGGTGCTGGACATGGCGTAATGGTGCCAATGCAAAAAGCTTTATTTACACGCACTAGTCATAACTATGCAGGATTTAATATGAATATTCCTGACCAATTTAGAATGGATCAATTTGAATTTGAATTCACAAAAAAATGGATTGCTGGTAAAGAAAAAATGCCTTCTTTAATTACTATGCAAGTGCCTAATGACCATACGGCACGTATTAGACCAGAAGACGGATATCCTTTGCCACATTCATTTGTAGCAGATAATGATTTGGCTATTGGACGGATTTTGCATTTTTTATCGCGCACCAAATATTGGAAAAATATGTTGGTAATTATTACCGAAGACGATCCGCAAGGAGGTGTTGACCATATTGATGCGCACCGCTCTATTTTAATGATGGCTGGGCCTTATGTTAAAAAAGATTATGTGAGTCATACGCATGCAAATTTTGGAGCGATTCTTAAAACAGTCTATAATATTTTGGGTGTGCCTTATGTAAATCAATACGATGCTACTGGCTCTTTATTGCAAGATTTTTTTACCAATAAACCCGATTTTAGTAAATACAATTTTGAACTAAATGACACTAGGGTTTTTGATGCAAATAAATCAATGCTAAAATACCATCGCACAATTGATTGGCGCAAAATTCAGCAAGGACCTAAAATGGATGATCTTGAAGAAATGCGTGAAAATCACTACCAACAACAGAAGCCAATTTTTTAATTACAGCTTCTACAACTGCATCTGGGCAACTCGCTCCGCTGGTTATAAGTATTTTAATAGGTGTTGCATTGATAGGTAAGAAATTGGTAATAGTACTAATTTCTTTCGTGCGCCAATTACAAGTAATTATTTCTTGTGCACTAATTATTTTATTGGGATTATCTATAAAATAGGTAGGTAATTTGGCTTCACATAACTCAACTAAATGCGAGGTATTACTACTATTGTATCCACCAATAACAATGGCTAAATCTGCTGGGGTATCTAGCATACTTGTTACCGCAGTTTGATTATCATTAGTAGCATAACATAGCGTGTCGCGTGTGTCTGCAAAATGTTGATCGAGTGTTTCACTAGTTAATTGATACTTATTAATCATTACAGATTTTAAGTAATCGGAAATAGCTTGTGTATCTGTTGCTAATTGCGTTGTTTGATTTACTACACCAAATTTTATTAAGTGTTTATTAATATCAAATCCTTCTGAATAACGGCCTTTAAATGCTTCTTCAAAATCACTTGCATTGCGCTGGCCTGTAATGAATTTTGCTAATTCAATAGTTTCTGCCATATCATTTACCACAATGGTTGGTGTGCAAGCAGATGCATGAGAGAATGTTGCACGTGTTTCTTCGTGCTGTGGTTTGCCATGTATAACAATGCTATAGCCTTTCTCAGCTATTTGTTCGCTTCGGTTCCATACTTTTTCTACAAAAGGGCAAGTGGTATTATAATTAGATGTTTGAATGCCTTTTTCTGCTAATAATTTTTCAATGGCTAGTGTGGTTCCAAATGCAGGAATCACTACAATATCATTGGCAGTAATTTCATCGAAAGAAATCACTTGTTTTCCATAAGTGTCTTGTAAAAATTGTACCCCCATTGATACTAAGTCGGCATTTACTTGTGGATTATGAATCATTTCACTCAACAAAAAAATACGCTTTCCTGGATTGTTTTCAATGGTTTTAAAAGCAATTTCAATGGCATTTTCAACACCATAACAAAAACCAAAATGTCGGGCCAAATAAATATGCATATTCCCCAAATCTAAAAGAGTTGGTGTACCATCTTTTTTTAGTTTGTCTTGTTGCTTACGGTATTGTTTTACCGCAGTAATTAAAGGACTTCTGTAATTTATTGGAACGTCGAATTGCTTCATATAGGTTGAATAACAGCTGTAAAAGTACAAAGTTCATTGCAGTTTCTACCATCATGGCTTTTATATGCTGTGTCTCTAGTTTTTAAGCCTGCCATTTAAGCCTTATCTTCGCGGCATGCATTATGTTTCAGTTGAAGGATTAACCAAAAGTTATGGCATTAATCCACTTTTTAGCAATATTTCATTCCATATTAACGAAGGCGATAAAATAGCATTGATTGCCCGCAATGGGGTTGGTAAATCTACTTTGTTACGCATTTTGGCGGGTCAAGAAGTTTCCGATTCAGGAAAAGCTTGGGTAAATAAAGGGGTTACTGTAGCCCTTTTTGAACAGGATCCTCATTTTGAAGAACACAAAACTGTACTTGAAAATATCTTCCATTTAAATAATCCGGTAATCACTGCTATTAAAAAGTACGAAGATGCCATGGAGCAAGAAGATGGAATGATGATTGCCGAATCAATTGCTGAAATGAGCGATTTAAATGCCTGGGATTTTGAAGCAAAGGTTAAGCAAATTTTAGACAAACTAAATGTGCACCATTTAAAAAATCCGGTTAGCGAACTTAGCGGTGGACAGCGTAAACGCGTTGCACTGGCTAAAACCCTTATTGATATTGGCTTTGAGCACCAGCATACTTTATTAATGATGGATGAGCCTACCAACCATTTAGATGTAGAAATGATTGAGTGGCTTGAACAATATTTAAACCAAGAAAATATCACCTTATTATTAGTTACCCACGACCGTTATTTTTTAGATGCGGTTTGCGAAGAAATATGGGAACTAGAAAGGGAGAACATGTATGTGTATACTGGTAATTATGAAAATTACGTAGAAAAAAAAGCAGCAAGAATTGAAAGTGAATTAGCCAGTATTGATAAAGCAAAAAATACGTATCGCAAAGAACTAGAATGGATGCGTAAGCAACCAAAAGCTAGAACTACCAAAAGCAAAAGCCGTCAAGATAATTTTTACGAAGTGGAGTCAAAAGCAAAACAACGTATTGAAGATGCACAACTATTGCTAGAAGTTAAAATGAGCAGGCTTGGTGGTAAGATTGTAGAAATGAAAAAAGTGTACAAGTCTTATGGCGACAAACAAATTTTAAAAGGATTTGAATACAATTTTAGCAAGGGTGAACGCATTGGTATTATTGGAAAGAATGGGGTAGGGAAGTCTACTTTTATGAACGTGTTGCAGCAAATAGAAGCAGCCGATAGCGGAAAAATTGTTGTTGGAGATACGATTGTATTTGGTAATTTTTCGCAACAAGGTTTGGTTATTAAAGAGGATATGCGTGTGATTGAATACGTAAAAACTTTTGCCGAAAATTTTCCATTAGCAAAAGGTGGTAGTTTAAGTGCTGCACAATTTTTAGAATTATTTTTGTTTACCCCAGACAAACAATATACATACCTGTCTTCATTAAGTGGTGGTGAAAGAAAGCGTTTACAACTATTAACCATTCTGTTTACCAATCCTAATTTTTTAATATTAGACGAGCCTACAAACGACCTTGATTTGCCTACACTTGCCGTGCTTGAAAGTTTTTTAAGTGATTTTCAAGGCTGTGTAATGATTGTATCGCACGATAGATATTTTATGGATCGTTTGGTAGATCACTTATTTGTTTTTGAAGGCGATGGAGAAGTGAGAGATTTTCCTGGAAACTATACCCAGTATCGTTTGTGGCTTAAAGACAATGAAAAGAAAGAAAACAAATGGCAGGTATTAGAATCTAATAAAAGCAAGGGTCAAACTATTGAAGAAGCTACAATTACTAAAGAAACTGCTGCTCTTGCACCTAAGAAAAAACCATCATTTAAAGAGAAAAGAGAATTTGAAATATTAGAAACCGAAATGCCCATTTTAGAAGCAGAGAAAAAAGCCATTGCAGAAAAAATGAGTCTTGGAAATTTGGGTTTCGAGGAATTACAAAAGCTAAGTGATAGACTAATTGACATTAATAAATTACTCGAAGAAAAAGAATTGAAATGGTTAGAGCTTAGCGAAATGATGTAATGCTGCGCTAATTAATTTTAATACCAGGTAGCACTTTCGATTTCTTATCTTTTTTATCAATATCGGCTTGTTTAATGACAGGATGAACAGATGCCATACTTGGGCATTTTGTACAACTGGCTTTATATGTTTTTTTGCCGTATTGAATTTCTACCAATCCTTCACTCCAATTATTACCTGCAATTACATAATTGTCTTCGGCATCTGGTCCTGAAGTTGGCACAAATCGCAAACTACCTCCTTGGTCAAACTTAATAACTATTCCATCTATATCAACCGATTCTATAATGCCAGGAGTATAGGCGTTGATAGTTATTTCGTCTATAATAGAACTATTAATAATGCGCAAAACGCCAGAAGCAACTTCGGCCTTAGAACTATCAATAGCTTTGGTTAAAACAATTTTTTGGTCTAGATATACCTGTACTTTTCTAAAATCAATATTGAATGCCTGCATTTTCATTTGCAGTTCGCGATTGTAAGGAATAAACTGTGCTTTGTCTATTGGGGTAGTGGTATTGTTATTTGCATTTGGATCTGATTGCTCTATATGTGGTTTAATATAGGCTTTAGATGAGCCAGATTTTCTGCCAGTACAGCCAGTTGCAACCAATAGGGTGATTAACAATATGCTTAAAGCAGTACGATACATAAAGAAATTAATTTGAACGAAATTACTGAATTTAAAGAATCTAGGCTGTTGTTCTATATAAACTTGATACATGTGAATTTAACAGAACAGGCAAATTATATGGTTTGTGTATGCCAAACAATACCAAATACAGGGTATTTTAATGGAGATAGGTTTTTGCAAATTCAGGGTATAACGCTAAAAAGGATGTTGCTTTACCTTGCTTGTCAAATAGGGCTTCCCAAGTGTTTAATGGTTCCCAAATAAATGTACCTTTTATGGGTTTATTTGGTATGCTAAATGCTATTTCATTTACGGCAGATTTTTTCTCGGAATACTCCACCACAATTATTGGTTGCGGATATTTAATAGCCAAATCATTTAAGTTATTTTTTAAATCATCTAACGTGCCATGCCATTGCGGATAATATGATTGCCCAATGATATCAAATTTTATATGTCTTTCAGCTAATTGGTTTAAAAAATAAATGGATTCTTTGCTCTGCCCACCAAGTGCAATATGTAGCATGATAGGAATTTTTTTATTAACTTTTTTTACGCCTGCAATTCCTGATTGAATTAATTTGGCAAGTGTATCGAAATTTTTTGCATTGCCATCGGGCCATAAAATTCCATGATTTATTTCATTGCCAACCTGCACCATATCGGGCAATGTTTGTTGATTGTTTAAAGCAGTTAACACTTGGGTTGTATGTTTTTTTACAGCATTTGCAAGTGCTTTAATAGACAAATTTTTCCAAGCAGCTGGTTTAAATTGTTTTCCTGGATCGGCCCAAGTATCGCTATAATGAAAGTCTAGCAAAAGCTTCATGCCAGCGGCTTTCACGCGTTTGGCCATTGCCAGTGTATGTGCTAAATCGCAGAAACCTTTTTTAGGAGAATAGCCACTATCTGCAGCAGGGTTAACAAAAATTCTTAGTCGAATATAATTGAAACCTTTTTCTTTTAATAATACAATAGCATCCTTTGCAATACCATTGTCGTAAAATATTTTTCCCCTCGCTTCTAATTCTGGTAAAAAAGAAATATCGGCACCTAGAATATTTTCTATTGCAATATTATTTATTGAAGAATTTTGTTGGGACTTTGTTGGGGTAATAATAAAAAAACAAAACAGAAAAAAGATGCATGCTGTTTGGTATTTTTTTATCATGAATTACTTCGTTTTAAAAACTCAAAAGAATATTCTAATCCTTCTTGTTGGCTTAATTGAATTTTGTATACTCCATCTGGCATATGCACCAAACTTAACTCTATATATTCTCCAATAAAACTTCCTTTTCGAATGGGTTTATTTAATGAATTATAGATACGGTAAGTTAATAAAGTTTTTCTTAAATCGGGGTGATTGATTTGCACATACATTCTGTCGTAAATTACCTCAGTTATTTCAATGGGTGGTAATGCATGTAATGACATATTGGGGGGCTTATACGACCCAAATTATAAAAAATTAATTGCTCAAAACTTGTGAATTATTAATTTAATATTGAAATACTTATTTTCTACCAAAATTGACGAAAAATTAACATTTTAACGAAAAATGCTTATTCTGAGTAGAATAAGCATTTTGTTATTTCGGAAAGTATAAAAATTTAGTTTTCTGCGTATGACGAAATTGGTTCGCAAGTACAAATTAAATTTCTATCTCCATGTGTATTATTAATTCTAGCAACACTAGGCCAGAATTTATTTAAACGAACATATGGTAAAGGAAATGCAGCCACTTGTCTATTATAACTATGGTTCCACTCATCGGCACAAACAACTGCTTGTGTATGGGGGGCATTTTTTAGTGCATTATCTAGTTTGTCTATTGTTCCATTTTCAATTGATTGAATTTCGTGGTAAATAGCAATTAAGGCATCGCAAAAACGGTCTAGTTCTGCTTTGTCTTCGCTTTCTGTTGGCTCAATCATAATTGTGCCTGCAACAGGGAAACTCATAGTTGGTGCATGGAAACCATAATCAATTAATCTTTTAGCAACATCTTCTGCTTCAATTCCTGCGCTTTGTTTAAATGGTCGGAGGTCTACTATAAATTCGTGCGCACAAGTTCCGTTTGATCCTGCGTATAAAATTTTATAATATTTCTCTAATCGTGCACGCATATAATTGGCATTCAATATAGCATACATAGTAGCTAGTTTAACGCCTTCTGCTCCTAGCATTTTAATGTAGGCATAACTAATTAATAAAATACTAGCAGAGCCAAATTCAGCAGCACTTACTGCATGATGTGTAGTTGCTGTATTGGTAACATGTCCTGGTAAATAAGCTGCCAATTTATCGTTCACACAAATTGGTCCCATGCCAGGTCCACCACCACCGTGAGGGATAGCGAATGTTTTGTGTAAATTTAAATGACATACATCTGCACCAATCATTCCCGGACTTGTTAATCCAACTTGTGCATTCATATTGGCGCCATCCATATAAACTAAGCCGCCATTTTCGTGGATAGTGGCACAGATATCTTTTATGGTTTCTTCAAACACTCCATGTGTAGAAGGATAGGTTACCATAAATGCACCTAGTGTGTCTTTGTATTCAATAGCTTTTGCTTTTAAATCGGCAACATCTATATTTCCTGCTTCATCGCACTTAACTACAACTACTTTAAATCCTGCCATAACAGCACTTGCAGGGTTAGTACCGTGTGCACTAATTGGAATCAATACCAAATTTCTGTGTGCTTCATTTCTTGCTTGGTGGTATGCGCGAATGGTTAACAATCCTGCATACTCTCCTTGGGCGCCACTATTGGGTTGTAAACTACAAGCAGTAAAGCCAGTAATTTTACACAGATAATCATTTAACTCTTGAATAATTTGTTGGTAGCCTAAACTTTGATTGGTAGGAATGAACGGATGTAAACTTCCAAACTCTGGCCAGCTTACCGGTATCATTTCTGTTGCTGCATTTAATTTCATGGTGCAACTTCCCAAACTAATCATGCTAGTATTAAGCGATAAATCTTTGTTTTCAAGTTGTTTAATATAACGCATCATTTGGCTTTCGCTATGGTGGTTATTAAAAACAGGATGTGTTAAATAACTCGATTGTCTGTTTGCAAAAACTGGAATATTTGTTAAGCCTAAATCATTGTCAAACTCAATGGTAGCTTCGTCTAATCCTTTTGATTGTGCAAAAACATATACAATATCTAACACATCTTTTTGAGAACTAGTTTCGTCTATACTAATACTAATTTGATTTGCATTGGTATAACGTAAATTAATTCCTGCAGCTTCTGCAATGGGTTGAATTGTTGCAGCATTTGCTTGTACTGTAATGGTATCGAAATAAGTATTGTAAACAGTTGAAAAACCTAATTCTGTAATTGCTTGCGTTAAACTTTGTGTTAATTCACTAACACGTGTTGCTATATTTTTTAATCCTTCTGGACCATGGTAAACAGCATACATAGCAGCCATATTTGCAAGTAATGCTTGTGCGGTACAAATATTTGAAGTTGCTTTTTCGCGTTTAATATGTTGCTCTCTTGTTTGCAATGCCATACGTAGTGCGCGATTGCCTTGTGCATCAATACTCACACCAATTAATCTGCCTGGCATGCCTCTTTTAAATTCATCTTTTGTTGCAAAGAATGCGGCATGTGGTCCACCAAATCCCATAGGTACACCAAATCTTTGTGCACTTCCTACTGCAATATCTGCACCCAATTCGCCCGGAGGAGTTAATAATGTTAAAGCCAATAAATCAGTAGCCATAATAACATGTCCACCTGCAGCATGTATGCTATTGTTAAATGCACGGTAGTCTTCAATAGCGCCTAGGTTATTTGGATATTGTAATAATGCACCAAAATAAGTTTCATCAATGCTTGCTGAATTAAAATCACCAACCACTATTTCAATACCAATAGGTTGTGCCCTTGTATACAACACATCAATGGTTTGAGGAAATACATTCGCGTCTACAAATAATTTTGGCTTGGTAATATTGTCGGCCTTGTTAACCTGATTAAAAATCATTGCCATAGCTTCTGCTGCTGCAGTTGCTTCGTCTAATAAAGAGGCGTTGGCAATTGGTAAACCTGTTAGGTCTGTAACCATGGTTTGAAAATTCAACAAACTTTCTAAACGACCTTGTGCAATTTCTGCTTGGTAGGGCGTGTATTGGGTATACCATCCTGGATTTTCAAAAATATTTCTTAGAATAACACTTGGGGTAATAGTGCCGTAATATCCTTGTCCTATATAGGTTTTATATAACTTATTTTTTGCCGCTACTATTTTAAGATCACTAAGGTATTCATACTCACCAATGGCTGCAGGAATAGCAAGCGGTTCTTTGATTCGAATTGAATCAGGAATGGTTTTGCTAATGAGTTCCTCTAAACTATTTACCCCAATGGTTTGGAGCATTAATTTAGTGTCTTTTGCATTTGGGCCAATATGCCTGCCATGAAATTCGTTCGATTGTTGTTGAAATAGGCTCATAGATAGTTCCAGATTTACCAGTTAAATAGACGTTTAATCTTGTATGATTTTAACGCCGCAAAGTTAAGTGGATGCATTGGGATTCTTAAGTAGTGTTAAGAAATTGTTCGTTTTGTATTGAACGGCCTAACTTGCACTATAAAACAAAGATTTTTAGATGATTCCGGATATTAAATTAGACAGTTGGGAGAAAAGGAGTGAGGAGCACCAAAAACAGTACAAATACCTCTTACAAAAAGCCGACAAAAACAAGGTTTTAAAGCTTTTGCCCGAATTGCACGATGCCGCATTTGAAAAAATTGATTGCTTACAATGCGCAAATTGCTGTAAAAACTATTCTCCAAGGTTTAAAATGCCTGATATTAAACGTATAAGTAAGTACTTGCGTATTAAAGAAACGGTATTTATAGACACCTATTTAACTATGGATACAGAAGGCGATTATGTAACCAAAACATCGCCTTGTCCTTTTTTAGGATCAGATAATTATTGTTCTATTTACAAAGAGAGGCCAACTGATTGCCACCGTTTTCCTTATACCGACGAAGATGTGTTGTTAAAAAAACCTGTGATTACTATTAAAAATTCTAGTTTTTGCCCAGCGGTTTATTTTGTTTTGGAAGGATTATTGGCTAATCTTAAATAATACTATTTTAATATTCCATCTTTTTTAATGCAGGCGCTTTAAACCAAGTAGTAGCTACAACAAAAATAGTCATGCATCCCCCAAATAAAACGGAGGGAACTACGCCTATTAATTTAGCAGCAATACCGCTTTCAAATTGCCCCAATTCATTACTGCTATTAATAAACATAGAGTTAACACTCATAACCCTGCCGCGCATATTATCGGGTGTTTTTAATTGGATAATAGTGCCACGAATCACTACACTAATTCCATCTAAAAATCCGCTAAGTAATAATGCGGCAAAAGAAATCCAAAAAGATTTAGACAGCGCAAATACAATAATGCAAATGCCAAATCCGCCAATGGCAAAAAATAATTTTCGACCTTGTTTTTTGTGTAATGGAAAAACCGTTAGTAAAATTACTACTAGTATAGAACCTATGTCTGATGCGGCATTCAGCCATCCAAATCCAATAGCACCCACATTTAAAATATCTTTTGCAAACACAGGAATCATAGCAACTGCTCCACCAAATAGTACAGCAAAAAGGTCGAGTGTTAGTGCGCCTAATACTTCTTTTGTTTTGAATACAAATCGAATGCCTTCTTTTACACTTTCTAGTGTTTTTTGTTCGCCGGCTTCTTTTAATGCAGGCTTAGATTTAATGCGCCACATAAAAGCAAATCCTATAAAAACTAAAAAAACAATAATGGCCAATGAGTTGGTATTGCCTACGCCTGCAATAAAAAATCCAACAGAAGCATGGCCTATTACTGAAGCACTTAGCCAAATTCCTTGACTCCAAGTGGTAGCATTTTGCAATAAATTTTTGGGAACAATTGATGCTAACATGGTGCCAAAACTTGGGCCAGTAAAGGATCTGATAATTCCAGTGAAAAAGATAATGATGTAAATACTAAATACAATCCAATGTTTACTTAAAATGGTAGAACTAATATGAGTAGATAGCATTAATAATAAAATGGCACATACTAAGTATAGAAACACGCCTGTTAATAGTAATTTTCTTTTTTCGCTAATGTCTATGATATGACCGGCATATAAGGATAGTGAAACGGCCGGAATTACTTCGCTCAATCCTATCAAACCTATGGCAAATGGATCATTGGTTAATTCGTACACCCACCATCCAACCAAAGTGCCCATCATACGCAATCCCATAATAAACAAAAAACGCCCAAGCATCAAATTGCGAAATTCAGCAATTCGCATAGCGGCTACAGGGTCATTCGTTTTTTGTATGGTATCCATAAATAATTGTTCTCTGAAATTTTAGGGCAAACTAAAATAATGTTGACCGTTTTCAAAGTCTTTGTCTAGTGCATCAATCACTACTTGTAAATGTTTTTCATTGCCTAAAAAATCGGCATTACTAGCATCAATGAAAATTGTTTTGATATTGTGTTGTTTGATATAATTGGTATAGGTCTCTTGTAAATTAAACAAATAAGCATCAGGAATGGCTTGTTCATAAGAGCGATTCCTTTTTTTAATATTTGCTTGTAATTTATTTACCGGTGCATGTAAGTAAATAAGAATATCCGGAAAGCTTATTTGTTGGTGAATGATGTCGAATAATTTTTGGTATAAATGAAACTCTTCTTCGGGCAAGTTTACTTTAGCAAACAACAAGCATTTTGTAAAAAGATAATCAGATATGGTAACACTTTGAAAAAGGTCTTTAGTGTGTAAAGTATCTTTTAATTGTTTGTATCGTTCAGCCATAAAAAACAGTTCTACCGGAAACGCATATTGTGCTGGGCTTTCGTAAAACTTAGTTAAGAATGGGTTTTCTGCAAACTCTTCTAGTATGATGCGTGCATTGTAATGCTTAGCCAATAAATTGGTCAGCGTTGTTTTTCCTGCGCCTATATTTCCTTCAACTGTAATAAACTGATGCTTCATTCTAAATGTTCGTATTCTAACAAAAATAAGTGCCTATATTATCTTGTGCCCTATAATTTTTGCACATCGAGGGTGTCTTTACAATCCATTAATAGTTCTTTGACGGTTTTTTGTAAAATAGGGTGGACCAAATTAGGGGCAATTTCAGCTAATGGCAAGAGTGCAAAACGCCTTTCTTCCATTGCAGGATGAGGTAATATGAGGGTTTCAGTATTTAAAATCAAATTGTTAATTAATAGGATGTCTAAGTCAATTAAACGAGGCCCAAGTTTAATGCTTCTAATTCGACCCATATTGGTTTCAATAGATAACAATTGCTCCATCAAGGCTTTGGGCTCCAAAATTGTTTCAATGCTTACAGCTTGGTTATAAAATGATGGTTGATTGGTGAGTCCCCAAGCAGCTGTTTCGTATATTGCAGACAAATCCAGAATCTTTCCGCAGTTTTTTTCAATTTGATGGAGGGCATTTTGCAGATTTGCAGATCTGTTACCAAGGTTACCGCCAATCAGCAAATATGCTACATTCATAATTGATTAATACTAATAAGGTTCAAATATCTTTAATTTCATTTAAGTAGATAATAATTTTATGAGAAGCTTTTTCAAATCATTTTTTGCAACCTTGTTAGCAATGGTTGTTTTTACCATTCTAGGCGTGTTTGTTATTATAGGAATTGTTGCATCGGCAGCTTCTGCAGACAAGCCTGATATTGGTGTAAAAGGGGTGCTATTATTAGACCTTTCAAGCGCCTTTAAAGAACAGTCTATCGACAATCCTTTAGCGCTATTTACTGGTGGAGAAGCAATGGATGCGCCTAGTTTGTATGATGTGATTCGAATGATTCAATATGCAAAATCCGATTCTGCTATTAAAGGTATTTATATTGCTTGTTCCAATAATGCCAATGGTTATGCAGCCAGTGAAGAACTTCGAAAAGCCATTGTTGATTTTAAACGCAGCAAAAAATTTGTGTTGGCTTATGGAGAAACCATTTCTCAAAAAGGATATTATATAGGAAGTGCCGCTAATAAAATTTATTGCCATCCGCAAGGTGGTTTAGAGTTTGACGGTTTTTCATCGAACATGATGTATTTAAAGGGTTTGTTGGATAAATTAGAAATCCAGCCACAAATATTTTATGCAGGAAAATTTAAAAGTGCCACAGAGCCATTGCGTGCCACGCAAATGTCGGATGCCAATCGTTTACAAACCAGTGTTTGGATGGGCGATTTGTATGCACAATTTTTACAATCAATTGCAGTAACCCGTCAATTGGATTCTGCCAAATTGCGTCAATTAGCAGTTGCTGGTGCCATTCAAACTGCACATGATGCAGTAGCCAATGAATTATTAGACGGTTTAAAATACGACGATGAATTAAAAGCCGAGATTAACCGTAGATTATTAAACGAAGCAAATTCAAAAATAAATTTTGTACACTTTAGCGACTATGCAAAAGCGGCAAATTTTAAACAAGATGGCAACAAAAAAATTGCGGTAGTATACGCTGCTGGAGATATTGTTGGCGGCAAAGGAGACAATGAATCTGTAGGTAGTGATGCATTTAGGGCTTTACTACAAAAATTACGATTAGACGATGATATTAAAGCAATTGTATTTCGTGTAAATTCTCCTGGAGGTAGTTCACTTGCTAGTGATGTAATTTGGCGTGAAGTTTCTTTAACTAAAAAAGTAAAACCTGTTATTGTAAGTATGGGTGATGTAGCAGCATCTGGTGGTTATTATATTGCTTGTAATGCCGATTCTGTTTTTGCTAATGCCAATACAATTACTGGATCTATTGGCGTGTTTAGTATCATTCCAAATTTTCAATCCTTCTTTAAAAATAAATTAGGAATTAGTTTCGATGGTGTAAAAACGGCACCTTATGCAGATATGGGTGGAACAGATAGGCCATTAAATGAAACTGAAAAACGTTTTGTACAAAACAGTGTAGATTCTATTTATAATACCTTCAAATCACGTGTAGCAGCTGGTCGCAAAAAAAATATGGATTATGTTGATAGCATTGCCCAGGGCCGCGTTTGGACAGGTACAAGGGGTATGGGTATTGGTTTAGTAGATAGAATTGGTACCATGCAAGATGCTATTGACTGTGCTGTTAAAATGGCAAAACTTTCTAGTTATAGAATTAAGGAGTATCCTGAAAAGAAAAATATGATTGAGGAGTTACTAGAGAATTATAAAAAATCTGTAAAAACCAATTTAATTAAAGAAGAAATTGGAGAGAAAGAATATAAAATATTACAACAGGTAAAACAATTGAAAAATACAATTGGTGAGCCACAAAGTCGTTTGCCATTTATGGTTGATACGCATTAATTAGCATTAGTTTTTTAACTGTTAGAATAGCATTCAATGAAAGGAAGTTATAGCCAAACCAAGGCAATGTTTGCAATTACAAAAGCAAGCTTAAAAGCTATTTTTAGAAGCCCTTCTGCGGTGGTTTTTAGCATTGCATTTCCATTGGTTTTTATTTTAGTATTTGGTTTTGTTGGAAGCGGTGGTAAAGTGTCGGTAAATATTGCATTTGATAGTAAAACAGATACCACCAATCCTATTTATACAAGTATTAAACGAATTGCAGGAATTACAGTAGTTAAAAAAACTGGTGTTGAACTACAAGAAGATTTAGAAAAAGGCAGAATAACAGCTATTGTATTAATTAGAAAGACTGGATTAACAAATCCTTTGTACACCATTGATTTAACTAGCTCCGAAGCGGTTAATCCGCAAAATATACAAGTTTTACAATCAATTTTAAATGCAGTTATTGCAGGAATCAATCAGCAACAATTTGCTAATACACCTACTGTTGCTGCTATTAGTAAAACAGTACAAAAAATTCCAGGAAGGGTTTATAGAACCATTGATTTTATTTTGCCCGGACAACTTGGTTTTTCATTGTTAAGTTCTGGTGTTTTTGGTGTGGCTTTTTTATTTTTTAACCTCCGTCAACAACTTGTTTTAAAACGGTTTTATGCAACGCCTATTCGAAGAGGATATATTGTTTTGGGTGAAGCGCTTAGTAGGGTGATCTTTCAAATGCTTACTGCTATTATAATTATTTTGGTAGGACATTTTGCTTTTCATTTTACACTCGTACATGGTGTTGAAACTTTTTTGGATATTATGTTATTGAGTTTTTTATCATTACTATTATTTATGGGATTTGGTTTTATTGTAAGCAGTATTGCCAAAACAGAAAGTACTATTCCGCCATTTGCAAACATTATTACATTGCCTCAGTTTTTATTAGCCGGAACATTTTTTTCAATAGAGGCTTTTCCTAGTTGGCTGCAACCCATTTGTAAAATTTTACCGCTAACGCATTTTAATAATGCCATGCGAAATATTGCATTTGAAGGCGCTAGCTTAACTAGTTGTTGGCAAGACATTGGTATTCTTGGAATATGGACGGTTGTGGTTTATAGTATTGCTTTTAAAACATTTAAGTGGGAATAATTATGCGATTTTTAAAATTGGGTTTAATTAGTATTGTAGCCATTTTTTGTGTGATGCTATTTTTTTCAATCTTAATGCCTTCTATGGTATTGGTATCTCGTGCTGTAGATATTAGTGCGCCCGTAGATTCCATTAAATATCGTGTATCTGATTTAAACCAATGGACTAATTGGATTAATGGAATGCAATCAAAAACAGTATCTATTAAATCTGCTAAAGAAGCACAATTAGGATCATCAACTGTTACCATTAATACTATTACAGACACCACTGTTGTAACAGGATGGACATCTAGTACTAAATCATTTCAACTTAGCACTATTCGATTTATTACCCGCCCCAATAGCACCATTACTACTGTTCAATGGCAATTTGAACAACACTTAAATTGGTATCCTTGGGAGAAATTAGGGTCATTTATGAATGATAAAATTTTGGGCCCGATGATGGAACAAAATTTATTAAACTTAAAACATTTGGCAGAAAATCAGCCGGTGTTTACTACCATTCCTCAGTAGCTTATTGAGTGATTAACCAACCAATTATTCTAAACTGATAAACTTCAAATTTCTTTGAATACCAGCGTACTTGCTGCGTTTGAGCGGAGACTCTTTGAATATAGTTGCAAATGCATCTTCGCTCATGGATTCCCATTCTTTAGTACTCAGGTTTAGAATTTCTGGGATGGGCGTGAATGCTAATTCTTGGTGTGCTTTGCTAAATCGATTCCAAGGACAAATGTCTTGACAAATATCACAACCAAAAAGCCAGTTGTTAAATTTTCCTTTCATTTCTGTTGGAATAATTGCGTCCTTTAATTCTATAGTAAAATAACTAATGCATTTACTGCCGTCAATTACTTTGTTGTTTTGAATGGCATCGGTAGGGCAGGCCTCAATACATTTTTTACAACTGCCACAATAATCTTTTATAAATGGGTCGTCGTAACGAAGTTCAATATCTACAATCAATGTGGCTATAAAATAAAAGGAGCCAGACTGTTTATTTATTAAGTTGCCATTTTTGCCTATCCAACCTGCGCCCGTTTTTACTGCCCATGCACGCTCTAGAACTGGTGCTGAGTCTACAAAGCCACGGCCGTTGATTTCGCCAATTTGTTCGTTTAATTGTAATAGAAAGGTTTTTAGTTTTGCTCTTATAATTTCGTGGTAGTCTTTGCCAAAAGCATATTTAGAAATATTAGGTGTGTCTGGTTCTTGTGCTTGAATGGGAAAATAATTTTGCAAAACAGTAATCACCGATTTTGCACCAGGTACTAATTTTCTAGGATCAATGCGTAGGTCGAAATGGTTTTCGAGGTATTGCATTTTTCCTTGTTTGTGCTGATTCAGCCAGGCTTCTAATCGTCGGGCATCTTCGTCTAATTGCACAGCTTCTGCTATTCCGCAAAAAGAGAATCCTAATTCACTTGCGGCTTTTTTAACTATAGCAGTATTTTTTTCTATTAAATTCAATCTTTGGTTATTGTAGCTTATTCATCAATGTCTTCGGCATGTAACATATGAAAGAATCGATGTGCCAATGGCGCAATTAAAACGCCAAAATTAGTAATGAATGCAACCCCACTAAAAATGGCATAAAAGGAAGAGAAGAGTTTTCCGGCAATGGTTTTTATTTCGGCAACTGGCCCCATGCCACTCAAAATCATAGAGGCATTGTGTAGGGCGTCTATCCAACTCATTGGGCCTAAGTATTTGTATCCAACAATACCTATAAGTAGGCAAAAGATTAATATGCCAGAAGCTAACAAAGTGTTTTTGTAAACCCTTTGAATAAAAACTTTTTGCGATGCAATAGGCTGCGATTTGTGTTCGTAATTGCTAAATATGCCTACAGCATTGTTTCTTTTATTACTCATAGCAGATAGTTAATGAAAGCAAGGTAAACAAACTATTTGCAGTTATTAGGAATCTGTTGCTCAATTAAGGTTTTCATGGCAAAAACCAACTCTCTATTGCCTTCTTTCAGGTTATTTGTAAATAGGATAAAAGCATATCCCCTGCACAGATCAATCATTGGCCATGTGCCAATTAAACTTGGGCTACTAATTACGGTTGCTTTGCCATTTACGTCGGTTTCTTGAATCCATTCGCCCAATCCATAATTAAATCCTTCAGCAGGTTTTGGTGCGTATTTTATAATGCTTGAATTGGTTCTTAATACATGCATTTCATTGATGGCTTTTTCAGATAAAATTAGTTTTCCATTGAAAAGACCTTTGTTTAAAATCATGGATAAAAAATTCATATAGTCGTTAGCACTCGATAAAGCACCAGCAGCAGGATCAACAGCTCCGTCTAAACTTGAAAAACTAGTGGCACGCATTAACAATGGTCTGGTAATACGTTCTTGCATTTGTTGTTCAAATCCTCTTTTTCCAACTATTTCAATCACTCTTGCTGCAATATCCATTCCTATATTTCCATATTTGAATTCAAGGCCAGGATTAGAAATAATTTCTTTTTTCATTGCATAATCAGTTACTGCTTCTTCTAGTGACTTGTACTGAGTTTTGCTAAATATTTTTTTAATACCAGACGCATCCGATTCTAATCCTGTCATGTCAGACAAGCAATCTCTAATGGTAATATATCCTTTAGAATATTTTGAAAATAGGGGAATGTATTTACTTACTTTATCGTCTAAAGAAAGTTTGCCTTGGTCTACTAAGTTTAACACCAATGCGGTAGTTAACCATTTGCTGCTGCTTGCAATTGGGGCTTGGGTTTTTGCTGTAAACTCACCCAATGTTTTTTGATAAATAATTTTTCCGTCTTTATAAATCATAGCAATGGCATTATTGCCAAGCTCTTTTTTTGCGGAACTGAATTTTTGATCGAGTTCGCCAAAATTATATTGTGCCATTGCCAACTGAAAGAATAGCAGTAAAACCAATACTGTACTGACTTTTACGCAGTTTATTTTGTTTTTTTCAGACATATTTTCCGATTTTAAAATCCCTCAATAGCTTATGAAAGATTAGAATGATATTTGCATCTAATTTACTACTTCCAAACGAAACTATATTGGAAGATTCATACAGGTTTGTTAAATCAGTTCTTTATTAAAACAGGAGGATTTATTATGAATTTAAGTAATTACACCATCAAAGCACAAGAAACCATTCAGGCTGCTCAACAGTTAGCTTTTAGTAATGGTAATCCAAACATAGAAACCAATCACTTATTAAAGGTGCTACTATCTGATGTAGATAGTCCGGTTGCTTTTTTATTAAAACGCAACAACGTAAACATCAGTTTTGTAGAATCAAAAATGGATGAAGCCATTGCCAAACTTCCAAAAATTGGTTCAGGCGAACCCGCTCAAAACATTAGCAGAGATTTAAGTAATGCAATGCTAAAAGCCAACAATGTTTTAAAGGAGTTTAACGACGAATTTATTAGCACCGAGCATTTGTTATTGGGTTTAGTACAATCTAACGACGATGTATCTAAAACATTAAAAGCAGCAGGGGTTACAGAGAAAGGCTTGGTAACTGCCATTAAAGATTTGCGTAAAGGCGATTCTATTAAATCGCAGACACAAGAAACACAATTAAATAACCTGAACAAATTTGCCAAGAACCTCAATAACATGGCACGTCAGGGAAAATTAGATCCTGTTATTGGTAGAGACGAAGAAATTCGCAGAACCTTACATATACTTACGCGCCGTAGCAAAAACAATCCAATTTTAGTGGGAGAGCCAGGGGTTGGTAAAACAGCCATTGTAGAAGGTTTGGCAATGCGTATTATTAATGGTGATGTGCCAGAGAATTTAAAATCTAAAACAATTTTTGCCTTAGATATGGGTCAGCTAATTGCTGGTGCAAAATACAAAGGTGAATTTGAAGAAAGATTAAAAGGGGTAGTAAAAGAAGTAGCCAATAGCGAAGGCGAAATTATTTTATTTATTGATGAAATACATACCCTGATTGGTGCTGGCGGTGGTGAAGGAGCAATGGATGCTGCTAATATTTTAAAGCCTGCACTGGCTCGTGGAGAACTACGCGCTATTGGTGCAACTACTTTAAATGAGTATCAAAAATATTTTGAAAAAGACAAAGCACTAGAACGTCGTTTTCAAAAAGTAATGATTAATGAACCTAGTTTAGAAGATGCTATTTCTATTTTACGCGGGTTGAAAGATCGTTACGAAACGCACCACCATGTACGCATTAAAGACGAAGCAATTATTGCTGCAGTAGAATTATCTAGCAGGTATATTACCGATCGTTTTTTACCAGATAAAGCCATTGATTTAATTGATGAAAGTGCTGCTAAGCTTCGATTAGAGATGAATTCAATGCCAGAAGAATTAGACAAGTTAGAACGTCAAATTCGACAACTTGAAATTGAACGTGAAGCCATTAAAAGAGAAAAAGACGAGTCTTTATTAAAAGAATTAAATATTGAAATAAGTAATTTAAGTGTTGAGCGAGATACCTTAAAAGCAAAATGGAATGAAGAGAAAGAGATTGTTGAAAAAATACAAAATACCAAAGCTAGTATTGAAACATTAAAATTAGAAGCAGATCAAGCAGAAAGAAATGGAGACTATGGCAAAGTAGCTGAAATAAGGTATGGTAAAATTAAAGACCAAGAATTAGTAATGGCAGAAGCAACCCTGCAACTAACTACTTTAAGTACGCATAGTAAGCGTTTAATGAAAGAAGAAGTAGACGCAGAAGATATTGCAGAAAACATTGCAAAAGCTACTGGCATTCCTGTAGCAAAAATGATGCAAAGTGATCGCGAAAAATTATTGCATTTAGAAGGTGAATTACACCAACGTGTAATAGGCCAAGAAGAAGCTATAGCAGCAGTTTCGGATGCTATTAGGCGCAGTAGGGCAGGATTACAAGATCCTAAAAAACCCATTGGATCATTTATATTTTTGGGTACTACTGGGGTTGGTAAAACAGAGTTAGCAAAAGCCTTGGCGGAATACTTGTTCGACGACGAAAGTATGATGACGCGTATAGACATGAGCGAGTACCAAGAAAAACATACGGTTTCTCGTTTGGTAGGTGCACCTCCAGGCTATGTTGGTTACGACGAAGGCGGACAATTAACAGAAGCGGTTCGTCGCAAGCCTTATAGCGTGGTGCTTTTAGACGAAATTGAAAAAGCCCACCCAGATGTTTGGAATATTTTATTGCAAGTTTTAGATGATGGACGCTTAACCGATAATAAGGGAAGAGTGGTTAATTTTAAAAACACCATCATTATTATGACAAGCAATATAGGAAGCCATATTATTCAAGACGCATTTGAATTGATAGATGAAAGCAATGTTGAAAGCGTAATTGAAAAAACCAAAGTAGAAGTAATGAACTTGTTGCGTGCAACAGTAAGGCCTGAGTTTTTAAATAGGGTGGATGAAATTATCATGTTCCAACCTTTATTGAAAACACAAATTATGGGTATAGTAAAAATTCAATTAGAAGGACTTCGTAGAATGGTTGCTGATAATGGGATACAGTTAACCTATAGCGATTACTTATTGGAGTTTTTAGCAGACCAAGGCTTTGATCCACAGTTTGGTGCAAGACCTTTAAAACGACTCATTCAAAAGTTGATTGTTAATTCATTGAGTAAAAAAATTCTTGCTGGAGAAATTAATAAAAATTCAACAGTATTGGTGGATGTGTTTGATGGGGTAGTGGTGTTTAGAAATGAAGAAATAATTAAGTAGTACTTAATTAGCTATAATATAAAAATGGCTGTTTCAAACGAATGAAACAGCCATTTTTATTCGTATTCCAATTCAATTAAAGTTCAGAATAATTAGTAGCGTGCATTAAAATGATATCTGATTTTGACACAGTATTTAAGTACTCAGGCATGGCAGATAATTTCTTCCATTCTGGATCTACTTTAAATACACTCCAATGTGCATCGCGATCTGCTTGACTATTAAAACTTGTCATGTACATTAAATTTGGCATTCTGCTTCCGGCTATTACAGTGCCATAGAAAACAGCATTAAAATTCAATCTAATAAACAAGGCAACTTCTCCGCCATCATTAAACATAGAAACTTTTTTACGATACATTTTTTCTGTAGGACCTTCGTAACTACGTAGCTCATAAATTTTTTCAGCAGCAGTTCCTGTTAAATTGGGTACTGCAAAATCAAGCATTTTGTCGAATGCTTTTAAAACGATGGCTTCTTTACGAACGAAATTCGTTTTATCGAAACTAGCATTAATATAATCTGCACCGTCAGTTAAAAACTGAGCATCTTTCCAAATGCTTACATCTATTTGGTCTACTTGATTAATGCTTTTTAATGGAATAAAAACATATAGTCTTTTATCTGCAGCAGTATCATTGGCTAGTGGTTTAAATACACCCACTTTTGAAACGCCGGCTCTGTGTAATGCAGGAATGTAAGCAGCTTGTAAATAAGCATCTACATTTTTAATTTGTGCATCATTTTTAAAATGGTAAACAGTGATTTGATAATAGGCTGGTTTAGGTTTTGAACTAAACGCAAAACAAGTTGAAAGCAAGCAAATGCTTGTGAAAAGGAATAATAGTTTTTTCATTTTTATGGGTTCATTTGGGTTAAACGATAGATTAATAAAGCAGCTCTTTGCGACAAGAAAGGTAGTTCTTTTAAGTTAATTGTTTCTCCTGGTGCATGTGCTCCTTTTCCTGACGCGCCTAGTCCATCAATGCAATCTAGGTATTTTGCAATATAAGAAATATCGCCTGCACCTCTTGCACCAGGATCACCTGCAGTGGTAGGCCCTATTCCCATATCATTTGTAACACCACTAATTATGTTTAGTAATTTTTGGTTACCAATAGTTGGTTCCATTGAAGGGATGCCATCAGAGAAAATGATTTCTGCTTTTGTGCCTGTTAAATGCTGTGCCACTATGGCTTTCATTTTTTCTCTAGCAGTATTTTTTTGTTGCTCTGTTAAAAAACGTAAATCACCTGTAACAGTTACTGCAGGAGAAATAATATTTGTTTTGCCCAGTGCTTCTCCTCTTGCTTTTGTAGCATTATAATTCATTTCGGAGCCACCAATAATAATGCCTGGGTTGAATGTTAAATATTTTTCGGAACTTAAATTTTCTCTAAAACTATTTAAAATTCTAGCAGATTCATAAATAGCACCATAGCCTGCACTACTAGTAAAAACGCCCGCAGAATGGCCTGTTTTTGCAGTTACATTTAATATCCAATTGCTTGATCCTCTTCGAGCTGTGGCAACAGATTGTAATCCATTTGCTCCTTCAAAACCTAGCGCAACCTCGGCAGTTTTTGCACGTTCAATAAAATCTTTTCTACTCACACTATTTGGTACACCTGATTTTTCTTCATCGCCTGTAAAATAAACCGTGATATCTGCATCTTTTAATAAACCTTCAGATGCCAGTGCTTGTAAAGCAAGTATTGCAATAATATCTCCTCCTTTAATATCATTAACACCCTGACCGGTGGCTGTAGAATCATTTAATTTTGTGTATTTACTAAAAGGCATATCTAATTCAAAAACAGTGTCTAAATGCCCAATAATAAATAGGCGTTTTCCTTTCTTGCCTTTGTGTGTGGCTACTAAATGTCCGGCCCTATGTAACGAATCGGGCAGATTTACCCATTCAGTGGTGAACCCTGCTTTTTCTAATTCTTTGCCAAAAATTTCGCCTACTTTTTTTACTCCAGCAATATTTAATGTGCCACTATTAATGTTCACCGTTTCTATTAATAATTTTTCTGCTTCGGGTAGGTGGGTATTAATATAACTAACTATTTTTTTTTCTGTGTTAGATAAATTTTGAGCAGATACAATTATGGTACTTTGTAAAAGCACCAATAATACCATCAATTTTTGCATGGTTAAATTTTTACTAAGATACACAGATTCGTATTTAGTTGCTAAGCCTAATTAATAGGCTAAAAATCGTTAAATTATTTTAACATAAAAAAGCAATATCCTTTAACAATCTATTAGTAAACATTTAAACAACTCAAAGCATCTATATCAGAACAAAGCATTTAATCATTTAATTTAATAGATGGAGTAATTCTACTTAAACCCTTTAACATGAAAACAAGAAAACTCCTATCATTTGCCAGTATCATGGCTATTGCTGTTGCCTTATTTGTAACAGCTTGTAACAAAACTGCTTCAGTAGAATCAGCACCAGGTCAGCAATCATTAGCATTGTATTTAACCGATGGCCCAGGCTTGTTCGACAAAGTTTTAGTAGACATTAAATCAATTAAAGTTTTAGTAGACACAAGCAAAAACACACGAAATCACGACAGTTGTAATTGGAACAGAATGGGTATTGATGATCATAAAAAAGATACTGCTTTTGTATGGCACGACCTTGGTATTAAAGCAGGTATTTACGACCTATTACAACTTCGTAATGGCACCGATACGTTATTAGCAGAATCTAATATTACCAAAGGTTCTATTCGATTAATTAAAATTGAAATAGGTACTAATAATTCTGTTATGAAAGACAGTGTAACTTATCCTGTTAGTATTCCTGTAGGTGCGCCAAACTATGTATTAATTGCTACCCAAGGTCATGAGTATGACGAATACCTTCCTGGAAAAAATCGGTTATGGTTAGATTTTGATGTAGCACGTTCTATTGTGCAAGAAAGAAATGGTGTATTTTATTTGCGTCCTGTATTTCATTTCTTTACCAAAAGAACTTCTGCAAGTATTATAGGAAAAATCATTCCGCAAAGAGATGCAAAAGCAGTAGTAACTGTTTATAATGGCACAGATACTGCTTATGCTTTACCAACACCGGAAGGTTATTTCTGTATTCGTGGTTTGAAAGATGGCAAATATTCAATGTATATTAACGCAACAGCACCTTATTTAGATTCTACTATTCAAAACGTTGTGGTGGCTGCTCCTAAAGAAACTTCAGTAGGCTTTATAACACTTCGAAAATAAAAGTTGGTTTTTGTTTTTAATTATGCCGTCTCAATACCCCATTGAGGCGGCTTTTTATATTTACGATATGATTGATCTATTTTTTTAACTTGAATTGAAGGAAACTTTTTTATGCGGCACTTTGTTTGTATTTTTCAATATGGAAAATAATCGATTCTTACTTTACGGAGCCAATGGCTATACTGGAAAACTAATAGCTGCAATGGCTGCTCAATATGGTTTAGTACCCATTTTAGCAGGTAGAAATAAAAAATCTATTAAAGCCTTAGCTGATGAACTAAGTTTAGACTATCGAATTATTTCTTTGCGTGATAATCGCTCTTTAGAAAACGCCCTGCTAGAAGTGCCGTTGGTATTGCATGCTGCAGGCCCTTTTCAATTCACATCTAAAATAATGATTGATGCATGTTTGGCAACCAACACGCATTACTTAGATATTACTGGAGAAATTGGTGTTTTTGAATCTGCTAAACGTTATAACGAAAAAGCAACCGCAGCAGGTGTGATGCTAATGCCTGGTGTAGGATTCGACGTAGTACCTACCGATTGCATGGCTAAATATTTAAAAGATCGTTTACCCGATGCAACAAATTTAGAATTAGCATTTGCTTCTATTGGCGGTAAATTTTCGCACGGAACAGCAATGACTATGGCAGAAGGTTTGGGAGAAGGTGGTGCTGCAAGAGTAAATGGAAAAATCACCAAAGAACCTTTAGGCAAAAAAGGCATGTGGGTTGATTTTGGTTTGAAAAAATTATTTGTAATGAGTATTCCTTGGGGAGATGTGTCAACCGCATTTTTTACCACTGGAATTCCTAATATTCAAACCTATACTGGTGCTTCAGAAAAAACGTTTAAATTATTAAAATGGCAATTCTTTTATAATTTTATTTTACGCACCAGTTTTGTTCGCAATTATGTAAAAAAACAAATTAAACAAAAACCTGCTGGTCCTACAGATGAAATGCGTGCCAATGCAAAAAGCTTAATTTGGGGGATGGCTTCAAATGAAAATGGCCAACAAGTTTCCGCTAGAATGGTTGGTCCAGAAGGCTATACCTTAACCGCAATTAGTAGTTTAATCATTGCCAAAAAAGTATTGTCGGGTAATTTTACTGTTGGCTATCAAACACCCGCTGCTGTTTATGGCGCTGATTTGGTTTTAGAAATACCTGGTGTTTCTAGAGAAATTATTGCTTAGCTAAAAGGCTTTATAGGGATGTTAAAAAAAAACTGCAACTTTGGCGTTTTACATTAATTAATTAAGGAGTATAATGGCTAGGAATAAAAAAGCGGCAATAGGATTTATTTTTATTACATTATTAATTGATGTAATAGGATTAGGGATTATTATTCCAGTAGTGCCAAAATTATTGCAACAATTATTAGGTTCAAACGATATTAGTAAAGCGTCTCAATATGGTGGATGGTTAACTTTTGCGTATGCTTCTATGCAATTTTTATTCTCCCCAATTCTTGGAAATTTAAGTGACAAATACGGTCGCAGACCAGTGCTATTATTTTCGCTTTTTGGATTTGGTATTGACTATTTGTTTTTATCTTTTGCACCTTCAATTGTTTGGTTGTTTATTGGCAGAATTATTTCTGGAATTACCGGAGCGAGTTTTACAACGGCCTCGGCCTATATTGCTGATATCAGTACACCAGAAAATCGTGCACAAAATTTTGGAATGATTGGAGCAGCTTTTGGACTTGGGTTTATTATTGGTCCATTAGTTGGGGGATTGCTTGGTGAATATGGCGCGAGAATTCCATTTTTAGTTTCGGCAGGTTTGGCATTGGCAAACTGGTTATATGGATATTTTGTATTGCCAGAATCATTAGATACAGCACATCGTAGGCCTTTTGAATGGCGCAGGGCAAATCCGCTAGGATCTATTAAACAATTAAAAAAATATCCAGCAGTAGGAGGTTTAATTGTATCGCTAGTGTTAATTTATTTAGCAGGACATGCAGTTCAAAGCAATTGGAGCTTTTTTAATATTGAAAAATTTCATTGGACTCCTAAAATGATTGGTATTTCATTAGGGGCTGTAGGTTTATTGGTAGCTACAGTACAGGGTGGTTTAATTCGTGTTATAAATCCAAAAATTGGCAATGAAAAAAGTGTGTATTTTGGATTAGGATTATATGCGCTTGGATTACTACTATTTTCATTTGCATCTGAAAGTTGGATGATGTTTGTATTTTTAATTCCCTATTGTTTGGGTGGCATTGCTGGCCCTGCATTACAATCGATTATTTCAGGTCATGTACCATCAAATGAGCAAGGTGAATTGCAAGGTGCATTAACTAGTTTAATAAGTGTTACTTCAATTGTAGGACCATTACTAATGACCAATTCATTTGCCTATTTTACAGGCCCACACAAACCATTTTATTTTCCTGGAATTGCATTTTTTATTGGAGCAATTTTTATGATTACAAGTGCAGTGTTAGCATACAGAGCGCTTAGTCAAGAAAAAAGAATGGCAAAAGAAATAGTAGAATAGAATTATTTTTTTGCAGCCTTCTTTACAAAATATTTGTATCGATAATAACTAGCTACTAGTATAACCAAGATACTTATTTCTGATAACAATTTTTCTGGATCAATCCAGTCTGTAGGGCGGTCTTTTAACAAAGGATCCATCAACAAGCCATGCACTAAAAATAGCAGTGCAGTTCCATAAGATATTAAATGAATGTTTTTCCAAGCCCTAAACTTCAGGCGCTTTTTAATTATTTTTTGTGAACTAATTATAACCACTAAAATTCCATAAAAAGCAATGACGCCTAACAAAACCATCCAGGCCTGTTTGGGTGCGGTTAAAGGCAATAAGACGTGTGAAAAATTAAAGCCTGCATTTTTATCTAACAATAAAAAAATTGGATGCAATACAACCAGTGCTATTGCCAAGTAGGCTGTAAAATTATGGATGCGTTCAATATTGAGTTGTTGCAGTTTAATGGGTAAACGCTTCCAATATTTATTGGCTTTATATCCGGTACTCAAAAGCATCCCCAATAAAAAATTCAGGGTTAAAATACCAGAAGCGCATAGCCCTAAACTGGCTGAAATATCTAAGAAACTAATATCAAACATAGGGTATGAAGGTATTAAATTGGCATTTAAGAATTGCTTAAGGCACCATAAAAAGTATAAGATTAGGTTAAAAACTAAAAATAACACCTTGTAAATCATTGAAAATGCTGTTAAATCGGCGGGTTTATGCGGTTTCTTATTAATTTATTAGGATGGAAGGCTTAAAAAAGCTAATTTTGCAATTCATTATTTATTTTACAAATTTTACAATGGACACAAAAATTCAAGGAACTGTAAAGTTCTTTAACGAAGAAAAAGGATTCGGCTTTATTAAGCACGACAATTCTAACAAAGAAACTTTTGTACATGCAAACGGTTTGATCGATCAGATCGAAGCTAATGACAAAGTTGAGTTTGATGTACAAGAAGGACGTAAAGGCCTAAACGCCGTGAACGTTAAACGTATTAGCTAATACTAACTTTCTTTACCCAACAATAAGGCCATTCCGAGAAATCGTGATGGCCTTTTTTAATGGCCAATTCTTCGGCTTATGCCGTGCATAAATTCTATATTTGTTCAATTAATTAGTAATAGATATGTCTGAACTCATTCAAAATTTACAAGAAACCGTTGCTTATATCCGCAGCAAAGTAACTGCTGAACCAACAATTGGTATCATATTGGGTAGTGGCTTGGGCAATTTGGCAAATGAAATTTTAGCCGATATAGAAATTCCATACAAAGAAATCCCACATTTTCCGGTGAGTACGGTGCTTGGTCATAAAGGGCGATTAATTTTCGGCACCTTAAATGGTAAAAAAGTATTGGTGATGGCAGGACGTTTTCATTACTACGAGGGTTATACCGCACAACAAGTAGCATATCCTGTTAGAGTAATGCGTTTGTTAGGAATTAATACACTGTTATTGTCGAATGCAGCTGGTGGAGTACAAGACAAAATGAATGTTGGCGACTTAATGGTTATTACAGATCATATTAGTTTGTTTACGATTAATCCATTGCTTGGTCCGAATGAAGATTCATTAGGAACGCGTTTTCCTGATATGAGTGAGCCTTATAGCAAATCATTAATTCAAAAAGTTCAGGCGATTGCCGCTGCAAATAATATCGTTTTAAAACAGGGTGTGTATTTAGGCGTTACAGGTCCTACATTTGAAACACGTGCTGAGTATAAACTAATTTATACACTAGGCGGAGATGCTGTTGGTATGAGTACGGTACAAGAAACAATTGTGGCAAAGCATTGTGGTATGGAAGTATTTGCCATTAGTGTTATTACAGATATTGGTATTAGAGAAGAAGAAAATACCATTACGCACGAAGAAGTTTTACAAGCAGCTAAAGATGCTGAACCTAAATTGACATTATTGTTTTCTGAATTAGTAGCAGGGTTATAGAAAGGAGAGCGTTAATTATTTTTTATTTGATGTAATTGGTTTATGCAATTGAAGCGCATTTTTAATTTTATTGGATTTTTTGTTTTATTGCTATTGCTAGTGGTAAAAGTTTCTGCGCAATCTCCTACAAACATTAATGCTAATTTGCTTAATAGGTCAGGGATAAATCCAGGATCAAGTACAGGAATGACTGTTGACAGTAAAGGTCGACCAATTAAAAAAGAAGGCAAGACCGATTCTTTACAACACCGTGATGCTTTTGCAGATTCCATTACTATTTATTACCGCTATTACGATTCTACACGTAATAGAATTATAGACTCTTCTATTAATGATTTTTATACCAGAAATCCTTTGGCCCCTAATTACCATACACTAGGTAATTATGGTTCTGCAGCTCAGTCTTATTTGTTTAGCCCTAATCAAAAAATAGGATTCGATGAAGGACTACACCAATACGATGCTTATAAGTTTACACTAGAGAATACAAAGTTTTATCAAACTACCCGACCATATTCTGAGTTGGCATATTTATTAGGAAGTAAGGCCGAGCAATTGGTTAGTGTGTTATTAACGCAGAATAAAAAAAGCAATTTCAATTATGCTTTTGAATATCGATTTAGTAATACGCCAGGGTTTTTAAAAACACAGAATTCTAGTCATAATAATTTTAGAATTACTTCTCATTATCAATCGAAAAATAAAAAATACGAGTCCTTTTTTATATACTTATCTAATAAAGCAGCTTCGTCTGAAAATGGCGGATTACAAAATGCAAAAAAATTAGACAGCCTATCGCTGAACGATCCATTTGAATTAGAAACACGTTTAGGTAGGGCAGGATCAATGAGTAGGAACCCATTTAATACAGCCATCAACACAGGGAATACCTATAAAGAAACAACTGTTTTATACAAGCACCATTACGATTTTGGTAAGTTAGATTCATTAGTAACTGATTCCATTACCATTAAAATATTCTATCCTAGGTTTAGGCTAGAACATACACTGAAATTGGGTTCTAGCAGTTATGGGTTTTCTGATATTTCGGCAGATTCAACAAATTATGCAAAGTATTTTAATTACAAATTACCCAATGCTTTTGGAGATACTTTTCAATACAAAGATGCTTGGACTGAAATCAATAATGAGTTTAGTATTATTACTTTTCCTGATAAAAATAACCAAAGTCAATTTTTAAAAGCGGGGATAGCTTTGCAAAATTTAAGTGGATTATTTGATCCTTTATTGGCCCATCATAGTTTTTATAATATATATGGCTTAGGCGAATACCGTAATAGATCACGCAACCAAAAATGGGATATAGAAGCCAATGGGCAACTGTATTTGAATGGTTTAAATGCTGGAGACTACTCGGCCTATTTAAGTATGAAAAGCTTGCTAGGAAAGAAAATTGGGTCTTTAAATATTGGTTTTCAAAACACCAATAAATCACCAGCATTTATGTTGGATCCTTTAAGTAGTTATCCGGTAAAAAACAAAATAGGGTTTAAAAAAGAAAATATTTTTCGATTTTTTTTACAATACGACAATCCTAAAATAGGCTGGAAATTAAACGCAGAATATTTTGTAGTAAATAACTATGTTTATTTTGATAGTTTTTTTACGGCACGTCAAGAGGCAAGCTTGTTTAATGTGTTGCATATAAGTGCAGAGAAAAAACTAGCCGTTTCAAGACACTGGAATTTCTACACTGAAATACATATGCAACAAACAACAGGAGATCCTCCTGTTAATTTACCTTTCTTGTATACACGAAATCGTATTGCATTTGAAGGCAATTTCTTTACCAACCTATTTATATCAACGGGCTTAGAATTGCGCTACCAAACGCCTTATAAAGCCGATGGCTATTCGCCTTTTCTAGGACAATTTTATTATCAAAATACACAAACAATTAATAATCGCCCAGACATTAGTGCGTATTTAAACTTTAGAATTAAAAGCTTTAAAGCGTTTTTACGCGTAGAAAATTTGAACACCATCAATCCTAGTGATGGGTTCAAATTTAATCATCATAATTTTTCTGTAGAACAATATCCCAACCCTGGAATGTGGGTGCGGTTTGGGGTTTGGTGGAATTTTGTGAATTAGTAATTAGAATATATTATTCTTCAGTTTTATTTTTTAAGCTCATTAATAAACTATAAGCGCCTTTTAAAACAAATTTTCGAGAAATTAATTTTTCTGAATTTTGTATTTCGGTAAATCCTTTTTCTGTAGTTCCTGTAACTAATTCTACCATTTTAAATTCATTTACTTTTTCTTGTGTAAATGCATATTCTTTATTGTCGAATCGAACGATTGCGTCAGTTGGCAAAACATAACTTTTAGAATTTTTTGTTTGAATTTCTGCATTCATATAAGTTCCAGGAACCAATGTTTTGTCGTAGTCTTCGAAATGACAGTGCACGTCAATACTCCTTTCAGTAGAAATATCCTTTCCTATTAATAGAATTTCACAAGGATGTTTTTTATTTGGTTGATTGTTTGTGAATGCGAATAATTTTTGTCCGATAAACAGTTGTGCAATATCTTTTTCAAATATTTTCAACGCTAAATGAATATCCGTAGGATTAATTAATTCAAAAAGTACATCGGTAGGTGAAACGTATTTGCCAATATTTACATTCACTTTCGACACATAGCCATTAATTGGGGCAATAATATTAATACTTCTAGAAATTGTATTAGGAGTAAGATTTGTAGTATTGATTCCTACTAATTGTAGCTTTTCATTTAATGCACCAATTAGCACCTGTTGACTTTTATAATCTGTTTCGGCTTGTTGGAATACTTTATCGCTACTTGCTTGACTTTTATTTAATTCCTTTTGTCTGAGATATTCATTTTCAAGAAAACGAACCTTTTCTTTTGCTGTTAAATAATCTTGCTGTAATTGAATGTATTGCTCCCCTTCAACAATTGCAATTGATTCGCCTTTGCGTATGGGTTGGCCGGGTAATAGTTTTGTTGATTTTAAATAACCGCCAAGTGGCACACTAATACTAATCATATTTTGTGGAGGTACATCAATTTTGCCATTTACTTTTAATATAGAGGCAATTTCCATTTGCTGTAAGTTTCCTAATTCAATTCCAGCGCTTTTCATCTGGCTATCATTTAGTAAAACTTGATTTGTGCTTGCAATGGGTGTGGTTTTTTCTGTTTCTGATTTTTTGCTACTACAAGCGGTAGAAAAAATAATTATAGCTATTATTAGAATATTTTTCATTGGTTACTTATTTATTGGTAAAATAATTTAATTGTAAAATCAATTCATTTAAAACTTTCACAGCATCGATGTAATCGTTTTTTACACTTGTAGATTGATTAATTAGTTGCACCCATTCTAAATAATTAATTCCTCCATTAGCCAATTGTATATTAGCTGTAGTTGAAATAATTTCAGCATTTTTTAATGCTTTTGATTCGTAATAGTCAATTGATTGCAACTGCTTTAGATATTGTGTGTAAACTATTTGGTATTGCGTTTGCATGTTTTGAACAGCAACAGAATAATTACTTTCGGCAATCTTTCTTGAAATTACAGCCCCCTCAATTTTTGTTTTTTGCGCTTTAGTAAATATTGGAATACCTACGCCCAATTGTACTGCTCCAAAACGGCTGCCACTACCATACAATTGATTGTCTGCACCCATACCCTTAATGCTTGTGTTATTATAACCAATTGACAAGTCTGGTAATAATTTTGCTTTTTCTATTTCAATGCTTGCATTTGCTAATTCTTGTTGGTGTTTGATTATTTGTAAACTTGCGTGATTGTTGAGTAAACTAGTATCGGAATTGCCAATTAGCGTTAGTTTAACATTATTATATTTTGGATAATAAGTTACCTGTGTATTTAATATTAGCTGAAATTGTAAAAGCAAAACATCTAAGTCTTTGTTTAACTGATTTAGTTGCATTTTTATTTGACCTAATTGCGTTTCAGAACTTATTTTTTCAAGAATATTCGATTCCCCTTTTTCTAGTCTTAATATTGCTTTTTTATAAAAAACGCTATATAAACTATCGGAATACGTTAGTAATTTCTTTTTTTGATCTAGGTAAATTATAGCATAAAAAATATTTGTTAGGTCTTTTTTTATTTGAACCTCCTTTAATGAAACACTTAATACACTAGATTTCCATTCTTCTTGTAAAAATTGTTTTTGTTTAGCATATACAGTTGGAAAACTAAAATTTTGTAAAACACTAATTTTAGAATCGTTATAAGTGCTATTGATTTGTCCTGTTTCTAATATAAAGTTAGTTGGAGCAAAGGTTCTAGAACTGCCTACAAGTAAAGATTGGTAACTTGATTTTAATTGTTCATTCTTTATTTGAGAATTATTTTGAACTGCACTATCAATGGCAGCATTCAAACTAATTGGCACTTGAGAAATGGAGATAGTGGTAGTGCTTAAAAAAATGACAATTAAACCTGTAATTACAATTTGTTTATTATGCCGTTTTGTTTTTGGAACTGTTTTTTCGAATGTCATATATAGAATTGGTAGTACGTATAAAGTTAAAAAGGTAGCAATTAAAAGTCCGCCAATAACTACTGTTGCTAATGGTCTTTGCACTTCAGCTCCAGCACCATTGCTTATTGCCATAGGAAAGAATCCTAATGATGCAACAAATGCTGTCATTAATACTGGTCTTAAGCGAACCTTTGTTCCCATTAATACTATTCGACGTACATCTTTAATCCCTTCCGTTTTTAGTTCATTAAATTCTGCAATTAATACAATGCCGTTTAATACAGCAACACCAAATAATGCTATAAATCCAACACCTGCACTTATGCTAAATGGCATCCCTCTTAAGGCTAAAAACAAAATTCCACCAATTGCAGACAAAGGGATAGCAGAATAAATTAATAGCCCTTGCTTAATTGAATTGAAGGCAAAATACAGGAGTAAAAATATCAATAATAAGGAAACTGGTACTGCAACAAGTAATCTGCTTTTTGCAGCGTTTAAATTTTCAAATGCTCCTCCATAGGTTGTATAATATCCTGGTGGGAATTTTAGTTGCTTATCTACTTTTAATTGCAATTCATTCACAATGCTTTGAACATCTCTGCCGCGAACATTAAATCCTACTACAATTCTTCTTTTTGCATCTTCTCTTTGTATTTGATTAGGTCCATCTTTTATTTGAACTTCTGCCAATTGTGATAAAGGAATTTGTGTGCCTTGTGGAGTTGGGATTAATAAATTTTGTACATCAACCAAATCCTTTTTTTGATCATTATTTAATCGTACAACTATATCAAACCTTTTTTCTCCTTCAAACAACATGCCTGTTGTTTGGCCAGCAAATGCGGTATTTACTATTTTGTTGATATCTGCAATATTTAGGTTGTATTGTGCAATAGTATTTCTATTATAATTGATAATTATTTGAGGCATACCTGCAACCTGTTCTACGTACAAATTTTTTGCGCCATCTACTGTATTAATAATTGCACCTAATTTTTTTGCATAGTTTGCTAGGGTGTCTAAGTCTTCTCCAAATATTTTACAAACCACATCTTGACGTGCCCCTGTCATTAATTCATTAAATCGCATTTGAACAGGAAACTGAAATCCTGCTGTAACACCTGGTACAGTTGTTAACGCAGCCCCCATTTTTTCACTAAGCTCATTGAATGTTTTTGCGGATGTCCATTCTGCTTTTGGTTTAAGTATCACCATCATATCACTTGCATCCATAGGCATTGGATCAGTTGGAACTTCTCCACTACCAATTTTTGTAACAATTTTTTCAACTTCTGGAAACTGGGTTTTTAAAATATGTGCTGCTTTTTGTGTGTTAGTTATTGTTGTATTTAAATTACTACCTGTAAGAACCCTAGTATCAACCGCAAAATCTCCTTCTTCTAATGCTGGAATAAATTCTGCGCCCAAGGTTGTTAATGTATACACAGCAATTACAAAAAAACCAAATACTGTAATTAAAACAGTTTTTGGAAATCCTATGATAAAATTTAAAGATGTTTGGTATACACGTTCAATTTTACCCATGATTTTATCTGCAAAATTTGGTTGGTGTTTTATTTTCTTACTTAAGAAAACGGCACTCATCATAGGAATATAGGTAAGCGATAAAATAAAGGCACCTAATAAAGCGAAAGCAACTGTTTGCGCCATAGGCTTAAACATTTTACCCTCAATTCCCTGAAGCGTAAATATGGGCAGATAAACGACTAATATAATGATTTGACCAAAAACGGCACTATTCATCATTTTACTAGATGATTGTTTCACTTCTTTGTCCATTTCCTTTTGGTCTAGTTTGTTGATATTTACAAAATGTTTGCTGTGTCCTAGTCGATGCATTACTGCTTCCACTATAATTACAGCTCCATCAACAATTAGTCCAAAATCTAGTGCACCTAAACTCATTAAATTTCCACTTACCCCAAATAAGTTCATCATTATTACTGCAAATAACATTGCTAATGGAATAACTGATGCTACTAGAATTCCAGCTCTGAAGTTTCCAAGGAAAACAACCAAAACAAACACAACAATAAGTGCGCCTTCTAATAAATTCTTTTCAACTGTTCCAATGGCATTGTTAACCATTTTTGTACGATCTAAAAATGGTTCGATTACTACACCTTCTGGCATGCTTTTTTGAATCTGCGCTATTCTTTCTTTTACATTTTTAATAACCTCACTACTATTAGCGCCTTTTAGCATCATTACTACAGCGCCAGCTACTTCGCCTTGGTCGTTAAAGCACATGGCACCATAACGTGTAGCATTCCCAATTTTAATATCAGCAACATCTCTAATAAATAATGGGGTGCCATTGTTTATATGTTTGATAGCAATATTGTTAATGTCTTCAATACTTCCAATCAACCCTTCTGTTCTAATATATAATACTGTAGGGCCTTCTTCAATATAAGCACCCCCTGTATTTTGATTATTGCTTTCTAATGCTTTAAAAACATCTGCAATTGTGATATTGTGAGACAGTAATTTATTAGGATCAACCTCAATGGAGTACTGTTTTAATTTCCCTCCAAAACTGCTTACTTCTGCTACTCCCTTTACTCCTAATAATTGTCTGCGTACAATCCAGTCTTGAATAGTGCGCAAATCGGTTTCATTGTATTTTTTTTCATACCCTTCTTTAGGTCGAACAACGTATTGATAAATTTCTCCAAGTCCTGTACTCACGGGTCCTAGTTCAGGAGTGCCTATCCCTGAAGGAATGATTGACTGTACTTTTTGTAAGCGTTCTGCTACTTGCTGTCTTGCCCAATAAACATCAGTTGCATCATCAAAAACAATAGTAACTAAGGATAAACCAAACCTTGAAAAACTTCTAATTTCTTTGAGTCCTGAAATATTATTATTTGCTTGTTCTATTGGGAACGTAATTAATCGTTCAATATCTGTTGCACCAAATGATGGAGCAAGTGTAATAACTTGAACCTGATTATTTGTAATATCTGGAACTGCGTCAATTGGCAGTTTGGTAAACTGGTAACTTCCGTATCCTATTAGGGCTATAATAAAAAGCCCAACAACGAGTTTGTTCTTTATTGCAAACCCAATTATTGCGTTCAGCATAATTGTTTTTCTTTAGTATTAATAAATTATTCGCTAATGTATGAATCCATTAGCTGTAAGACGCAAATTATTGCATCTTACTTGTCTGTTTTTTAGGTAAATACTAACAGAATTTCGGTGGCTGCCAAATTTTTGAAAGAAAAGAAGAAAAAGTATCGTTATTCTGTAAGAGAATTTGCTTTTTTTCAAGAATTAGTAATGGATGTAAAATTGTAAAATGTAATGAAGAAAGGGCAATTCCCGTAGCAAAATTAGAACATGAGTCACTGCTGGTTTTAAAAGGGAGTTGCATGTCTTTTTTATAATCCTGGTCTTTTGGGCTGCCGTGTAAATAATGAATTGCTAAAAAATGAACGAAACTTATTTGATTGTCTTCTAATTGGTGTTCAGAAAAATGTTCAAAAACAGCAGGTAATTTAAGCAATTGTTTAACTTCTGTTGCTGAAAACAGGTAAATAAGTAAAAATAGTATTGCAATTGCTTTTTTCAATATGCAAATATAATCATCTTTAGATTGGGGGGATTATTATAAAAAGGCTGACAAATTTATGTAAGCCTTTAAAATAGTGTTAACAATTCAATATTTCATTATTATTTCTTAAAAATCATTGATATTCAATTGTTTAGTTTCGTATATTGCTTTTCATCCCCTTTCTATCGAATAACAATAAACCTTGGTTTTTAAATGATTTCAGTTGGTAGGCATTATGTTTTTTTAAGCTGTGTAGTATTTATTTGTGCTGCATTGTTTCAGGATATTAATGCGCAAAATATTAGTGGTAAGGTTTTAAATGCCTTTACAAAAGAACCCATTTCTTTTGCTAGTGTTTATTGGAAAAAAGCAAACCAAGGCGGCATTACAGATTCTGTTGGTGGATTTAAAATTAAACTTTCTAACTGGCCAAAAGATACTTTAGTAGTTAGTTATGTAGGATACGATAATTTGTTTCATTCTTTTAATAAGCTGCATGCCGATTCATCTTTAGTTCTTTATATGAAAGACGTAAAGATGAATGATGTGATTGTAGTGAAATCGAAATTCAGTAAAGGCTTAAGATGGTGGAAGCAAATTGTAGCAAATAAAAAAAACAACAATCCTTATCGATTTAATAATTATAGTTATGAGTTGTATAATAAATTAGAATTAGACATCACTAATATTAGTAAATCTAGTTTTGAAAAAAGAAAGGTTTTAAAGCCTTTTGATTTTATTTTAAACAATATAGATAGTGCATCAGATGTGCAGCCATTTTTACCCGTGTATGTTACAGAAGCACTAAGTAATTATTATTATAGTAAAAATCCGTATAAAATAAGAGAAGAAATTAAAGCGGCCCAAACAAGCGGTATAAAGAATGAAACCGTATTACAGTTTGTGGGAGGTGTTTCTCAAAAAATAAATTGCTATGAAAATTATCTGCAACTTTTTGGGAAAGAGTTTATAAGTCCATTGAGTGATTTTGGCGATAAATTTTATAATTACAAAGGAGCAGATACACAAATCATCCACCAACAAAAATATTTCCATTTATTTTTTACACCCAAAAAAGAAGGCACCAATACTTTTACAGGTGATTGTTGGATTCAAAATAATACATGGGCAATTTATAAAATCAATTTAACCGCTTCGGTATCTGCTAATATCAATTTTGTTCATCGATTATCTGTTGTTCAAGAGTTTGCCCAAAATGTAGACAGTAGTTGGGTTTTTTCAAAAGACAAATTTGTTGTGGATATATCTCCGTTCAAAAAAGGAAAATTTAGTTTTATTGGTAGAAAAACAGCTACCTATAAAAATGTTCAAATTGAGCAGGCTGCAACTGAAAATATATTGGCAAAGAATATAAAAAGAGAAGAAGTTATTGTACAAGATAGTGCAAAAAGTCAAAATCATTTATATTGGAATGATGTAAGGCACGAACCTTTGAGTTCCAATGAACACAAGGTTTATCAGATGATTGATACTTTAAAGCAGATGCCTATTTTTAAAAAATATACTAGTAGACTAGCGTTTGTTTTAGATGGGCATAAAAAAATTGGGGCAATTGAAATTGGGCCATGGTATAAATGGGTTAGTAGCAACCAACAAGAAGATTTAAGGTTAAGATTTGATTTGGGTACAACAGAAAAATTCAGCAATGTTCTCAGACTTACTGGTTATGCTGCTTATGGCACTGGTGATGGAAGGTGGAAAGGAAAATTCGGATTCAATTATCAATTTAATAAGCGCAAGCACTGGGCAATAGGGGCTAGTTATACCGATGATTTAGACAATGGAAGGATTCGATTTGTAGACGATGAAAATATTACGGTAGACAATATGTTCAACCGCATTTTAAGACGCAAAGGAATTGTTCAAAAATTTCTTGGCTTAAAAGAATTCAAATCATCCATTTCTAAAACTTGGGAAAATAATATTTCAGCAGATCTAGTATTTAAAAATACCAATTACGAAACCTTTCATCCATTACCTAGTAGGAGAACTTTCTCTTATAGTAATGACCAAATTATTAATTCAGAATTAGCACTAAAAATTCGGTTTGCGCCAGGTGAAAAACAAATAATAGGCGCTAGAAGAACTGTAAAATTAAAGTCTCAATTACCAATACTGGAACTAGATTTTGGAATGGGATTGCCAGGCGTTTTAAAAAGTGAATACAAGTATCAAAAAATTTCAACAATTCTTACACACAACTTTAAGGTAAATCGTTGGGGGCAAATTAACTATGCCGTTTATGGGGGTAAGGTTTATGGAAATGAAATTCCATTTATGTTATTGGAAATTCATCCGGGTAATGAAATTTATTATTACAATAAGCAGAGTTTTAACTTAATGAACCGGTTCGAGTATATTAGTGATACCTATGCTGGGCTTAATATTGAGCACAATTTCGAGAAAAAGTTATTGAATGTAATTCCAGCATTAAGAAAAACAAATATGCGCCAGTTTTGGAATATTAAAACTGTTTGGGGCGACATAAATACGTCAAACCGTTCGTTTAATAGATCTGAATTTAGTTTCTATTATTTAAAACGCTTACGTAGTCAATTTTATACTGAATTGGGTACTGGAGTAGACAATATTTTTAAGTTCTTTAGGATTGATTTGGTTTGGAGAATGGCGCCAAAGTCAATGGTTCAGTCGCCTACAAATCCTACACCAATTACACCAGCAGAAAAGTTTGCTGTTTTTGGTAGTTTTCATTTTCAGTTTTAACAGTGCTTATTTTTCAAAATAGGCCAAACTTCCACCCACCCACTCTTTGTTTTGATTATAGTTTACGCCAATCATTTGCCCCTTGCTTAAACGGGTTAAATTACTAGTAGCAATAGGTCTTGCATCTCCGTCCTTCCAAAAATAAAATATCCTAATTTCTGCTTTTGCAGCAGTATCGGGTGTTTGAATGATGTTAGCGTAGGTTACTTTTTTTTGTAGGATCCAGTTTTCAGGATCCTTTATTTTTTCAATAGTTGATAAAGTGATATCAATTACAACACCTTGCCCAGCAAATGAAAACAATGGCTTTAATACATAGTTGTGCAAATCTGTTGGAATTGGGTTGCAATCATTTAAGAATATTGCTTCTGGCACATTTGGGTGTTTTAAAAACGGCAACAAGTATTTACTAATTCTATAAAACCAATTAGGATGCGGCACCCATTCTACATTAAGTTCTTCGAACAATATTTTCCCTTTTTCTTGAATTGCAGGTGTCTGTTGTTGGAGGTCATTAAATATTAATCGATTATAAATTCGTTTTATAGGTATTTTTTTGCCCGATCTTTCATAATACAAATTCTTTCCTTCTTTAATTAGTTCTGTTATACAAACTACAGGTATTCCAATAATGTCTGAAGTGCAATAAAAATCAATTCTAGTTTTTTGTTGGTGTGGCAACACTTCTAATAGTACCACGTTTTCTGCTGGATGGTTTGCTAATACAATTTCTCTTAATAGTGTAACATAAGAATTTTCATCAAATCCATTTAAAAAACAAGAATAGTTATCTGGAATTTCAAAATGATTTTGAATGGCTTGATTGTGTATTAACTCGTATCCAAATAGGCTGGGAAAGCCTTGCAGTTCAATTAACTGAGGGGTTAAATTGCCTAATTCATTTTCGCATATACCGAAATCAAAAATTAAAAATTGCGGATGATTATTTTCATTCGGTATTTTTTCTGACAATGGAATGGCAGCTTCGCTTAGTTGTTTAAAATCTGTGGAAACGATTGTATCTACTATGCTTTCGCAAGTTTCAAGTATTTTATCTTTAAATGCTTTATCAACAAAAATGGGCGTTTCTGCAACCCTAAAATCTAATGCATTAAGATATTTACTTTCAATATCCAATAAAAAACTTTCATAAGCCTTTTTAGAAAATGCTAGGTTAAAAGCGTTGCGCAAAAAAGGTACCATAATGCCTAAATTTTAAATTGACTAAGCCGCATTTATGCTACTGATATTAAATTCCCCAAAGCTAAATTTAAAAAATTGGGAAGAATACTATTGTAGGTTAAATTTATTTTTTCTGGGTCTTGTAATTGTTCCAACATGCTTTTCCATTTTTCTTCTCCGTGGTTTTCTATAACTGTTTTTTTTCGGTCGGCTTGTTGTAAATACAAACTCATTCCTAGTGGATCGGCTTCGGGATGAAATTGTGCACCAATAAAATATTCGTTGAATCGAATGCTCATAATAGCTCTTTCATAGGCTACATGTGGTCGATCTTTTTCAATGGCTAATACCTGTCCTCCAATTTCATTTAGTTTTGTATAATTGGGCTCAATCACTTGGTAGTTGCGGCTATCCACAGCATAGAAAGGATCGTTTAGTCCTTCAAATACTTTTTCATTAATACCTTCTTCTAAACAATGAACTGGAAAGACCCCAAAAGCAGTTGATTTACGAATGCATACATTTCCTACTTGGTAGTGCCGGCAAGCAATTTGAAAACTATGGCAAATAAAAAACACATGTTTTTTATTTGTGTTTTGCTCATTGTTATTCCAGGCTTCTATTTGTTGTAACCAATGGATATAGGCATTGTCCCAATCTTGTCCTTCAGATTCTAGTGGCGAACCTGGTCCGCCACTAGAAATATATACATCATATGAATTATCTGGGATGGCCATTTTTTGACGCAAATCAAAAGTATGGTAGGTATAAGGTGTTTCGTTTTCTATGGCCCATTTTGCTACAATTTCTTGTATACAACGCATGCCTTGGTTTTGAAATCCTTCGTACAAATCAATTACAGCTATTCTAATATTTCTTTTTTCCGTTAAACCCATTAGTTTAAAAATCCATTTGGTTATAAATAACTCAAATTGGTTTTAGGGGTAAGCGTTAATAATGTTTCGTACATTAATTTAATGGTGTCTTCAATATCTTTTTTGTGTAACATTTCTACTGTAGTATGCATATAGCGCAGTGGAATAGATATTAATACAGAAGGACATCCATCATTAGCATAAGCAAAACTATCAGTGTCTGTACCAGTTGATCTGCTAAGTGTGCGTAATTGCACAGGAATATTTTTCTTTTCTGCTACGTCTTGAACGAGTTGTAATAATTTGTTATGAATAGCAGGAGCATAAGCTAGTGAAGGGCCTTTGCCACATTGAATATCGCCTTCAATAATTTTACTAATCATTGGAGTACTTGTATCGTGTGTAACGTCTGTAATGATTGCTACATCTGGTTTTAATCGGCGTGCAATCATTTCAGCGCCACGTAATCCAATTTCTTCTTGCACAGCATTTACAATGTATAATCCAAAAGGCAATGTTTTATTGTGTTCTTTTAATAAACGCGCAACTTCTGCAATCATAAATCCTCCAACACGATTGTCAAATGCACGACCAATTAAAAAATCATTCGCTAATTCATCGTATCCATCTGTGTAAGTTACTACTGCACCAATATGCACACCAAGTGCTTCTGCTTCTTTTTTAGAACGTGCGCCACAATCCAAAGAAAGGTTCTCCACTTTAGGTTGTGGTTCTTTGTTTTCGTTATTACTCATTCTGGTATGAATAGCAGGCCATCCAAATACCGCTTTAACGGGTCCTTTTTTTCCGTGGATGGCAACACGCATTGACGGTGCAATTTGATGGTCTACACCTCCATTCCTTTTTAAATAAATTAAACCTTGGTCATTTATATAATTAACAAACCAACTGATTTCATCGGCATGTGCTTCTATAACTACTTTAAATTTAGCAGTAGGATTAATCACACCAACTGCAGTACCATAAGGATCGGTAATAAAACTATCTACATAAGGTTTTATATATTCCATCCATAATTTCTGTCCGCCAGATTCAAAACCTACTGGCGAAGGCGTATTAATATAGTTTTTTAGAAAGTCCATTGACTTTCCTGCTAAAATTGATTTGCTCTCTTTTTTGTCTTTTTTTGTCTTTGCCATTGTATTTATTTTAAAACGTATATACTAATAATTCCACAAACGGCTTTTACCAACATGAGCCCGTCTATGATTGCAAGATAGTAGAGAATTGTTTGTTTGCGTTGCATTGACCATGTAACCATTATTAATAAAACAAATGGAATGGTATTAATTAGCACCTGAACCATTGAAAATGCTGCATTTATAAAAAACAATACCCCACACAAATATCCCAATAAAATCATCGGGAATAAAATGAAATAGCCTGTTTTTTTAAGGCCAAACTGCACCACAAAGGTCTTAATTTGACTATTATGGTCGGCTATATGGTCTTTAATATCAAATAAAATGCCCAGCACAGAGATGAATAAAAAATTTGTAAGAAACAGCCAATACGCATTAGCGCTCATTTGAAACGCTGTACTAGTTTCAATGGAATGAAATACCATGGGATATAAAACAACCACTCCTGTCCATACAAATCCTATCACAAAAGGCTTTAACCAACCAATATTTCTTAGAATATGTGTGGAATGGGTTGGTGAAATACTGCCATAGTAAAGGAATGCCATTATTGGAAAAATCAAACAACAGCAAATTGCAAAAAGATTAAGAGAAAGTAGTGGCCTTATATAATTTGTTATTAAAATTAAGGCCGATGCAATTGATAAAATTCCAAGTGTTGACTGAGAAATTTGAATTGCTTTTTTCCAATTGATATACCATTTAGCGCGCTCATTAATTGGTACGCTATTGGATTCGTTTGTATAAGCTTGGGTGTAATAAAATACACTTGCGGTAAAAATAAAAAGATAGTATAAAGGATGGTTTAATGATAAACCTAGTAGCAGGTTAGATTCTATAGAAAGTGCTACTACACAGGATCCTATAAAATAGTTGCTATAAAAAAAATGCGGTACTAATTGTTTCAATCAGAAATTTATTTGAAAATAATGATATCAGGAGAAACCACTGTATCACTTACGTTTTTAGCTAGGTCACGTGCCCAAAATTTAAAATAACAAGTGTCGTTTTTATTGCCAGGACAACCAGGTAAAATAGGATAGCTTACATTCAAGTTGGTTCCAACACTATAACCTATTTCAAAAATTCCTTTTAAATTTGGTGTAGCAACAAAGCTTGGAATTTTAGTTCGGTCAGAAAAATTGGTGCAGGTTTTGGTTCTGGTAATTTTTTGAACCCAGATACTATCTTGTAAATCACCTTCTTTGTCGGTAAATTCAAGACTAAAAACAATACTACTACCATTGGCAAAACTAGTTGCATTAACAGTTTTGAATGTTAAACTTGGCTTGGTATTATAAGTATCTTTTTTACAGGCACAGA
>CAIKZP010000045.1 GCA_903831935.1 uncultured Bacteroidota bacterium
ATTTTTAATATATTTTTATATTAAAAATTAATAATTTAACTATAAATTTTTATAGTTACTATTAATTTCTTAACTAATTGAATTAAAACATAGCTGAAATTTGAACAAAAAGAAGTCTTCTAGCGTGGTTTAACAGTCAATCCATGCACATCATGCTTGAATATTTAAAAATTGAATCTATCCCTATTAAAATTCAATTTTTGATTAGTTGATTACATAATTTTAATAATTTAGTTTAAGTATTAGCTTGTAAAATGAAAATTATTATAGCTTTTACTCACGTCTATTTACTCTACGCATCTTAATTTACCAAGCCTAGTACCTTTCTTTCGATTTATTATCTATGTAACACATTTTATATTTAATAGTTATTTTGTTACAAAAAATTAAATTAATTTATAAAATAAATTTAAAAACAATTACTTACTAAGTAACAAAATTATATTGTGTTACTTATATTAATTTAACAATCGTATCCTACGAAAGAAGGATATTAATTTTATTTACAAATTGTAAACGGTCATTTGCAATTTATAAATTTGAATTAACATGTATTAAAAACATAAAAATAATAGAATAGAGAATATAGTAAATACGCGGCTTTGAGTAGCTAATCATTCGGCATATAGAACCACTAGATTCGGCATATAGAACCACTAGATTCGGCATATAGCTGACTTTAATTCTTCAAATTTACCGAATAAATGTCTAAATATTGATTATTTTGGAATAATAACTATTTTGACGTATCATTGACGCATCAAAACTTATTAAAAATTATGATAGTAAATATACAACGCGCCACACAGCTTACAGGAAAATCAAGAAGCTCTATAGAGCGTCATATCAAGCAAGGTAAGCTATCAAAAACAGTTGAAGGTATAGATACAAGTGAATTATTGAGAGTATATGGGGCATTCGTTCCAAATACTGACACGTCAAATGACAAATCAGCTGATAAATCATTGACGCATCGTGAACAATGGTTAATGCGTCAAATTGAAGAACTAAAACGTGAGCATCTTGAAAGAGAAAAACAATTTTTAGAACGTGAACAAAAACTAATGTTATTGCTCGAACACTTGCCACAAAAATCAAATTCAAAAGAATTATGGAATCGTATTTTTAAAAAAAGAGAGAAGATATTATGATTTTAATTTACGCGTTAATAGCTATTGTTATAGGTATTTTTATTATAGATTTTTTAGATAACAAAGCAGAAAATAAGAAACTTGCTAATATGTCTCCAAGTGAAAAGGAAGAATACTTAGAGAAAAAAGAATTGAGTCAGAAATTAGAAACATACGGACAGCTGAATGAAGTAATGATATGCCCGCATTGTCATCAAAAAGGTATTAGAACTAAACAAGTTAAACAAAAGAAAGGAATTAGTGGAGCTAAAGCAACAGGAGCAGTATTAACTGGGGGATTATCCTTATTAGCGGTTGGTCTTTCACGTAAAGAAGGTGTTACACAAGCATATTGTGATAATTGTACAAATACTTGGATTTTTTAATTTTAAAATTAGATATAGTATGTGTGATTCGTCAAATTCACCGAATAAATAATATATTTTTTAGAAAATTATGATAACTTATTCGGCAAAATCACCGAAACCAAAGGTGAAGTATCTAAAAACTGAATAATAGTAGTTATTAAGCCTATTATCACCAAATAACAGCAGGATAATGAATTATGTCAACACATATAGAGAAAATTGAAACAGTAACCAATGATATTACAGGTGAATTGTTATCCATAACTAAGGAAGTAACAGATATTAACCAACTTCCAGCTGAACCTAATTACTTAAAGCTTTACATTGATGATTTAGGCTTACTTAATAAACTATCTGGTGGAGAAACTAGAGCATTACTTCAAATAGCTGCAATAGCTAATTATGAAGGTGAAGTTGTGCTTCCATTAGCTATTAAAAAAAGAATAGCTGAAAAAGCAGGTGTAAAAGTTAATTCAATAAGCGATACAATAACTAAACTTATAGCTAAAGGCATACTTAAACGTGTTGATATGACTTTATATGTTTTAAATCCAGAACTATTCGCTAAAGGTAGATGGAGAGATATAAGGGAGCAAAGAAAGATATTTCAAGCTATAACTACTTATTACCCAACAGGTAAAAAAGTTACTGAAACAGTAATTTTAGAAAATCCTGAACAAATAGAACAAAAAAGACCGTCTAAATTAAAACTAGTTTAATAAATTAACAAAGGTACTATTAGCTAGTTTAGTCTATGCGTAGGATAAATAGGCGCACCAGCTCTATACCTAAACTTTCAATTCCTGACCGTACTCTGGATTAATACTCACCGGACCAAATAATAAATGGTACTGAGGAAACCTTGCGACATAGCGTCCAATACCACGCCACAATAACGGCAAACTCGTGGGCTTACGCTGATATTCCTCGCGAATAAACGAACGACCCATTTCCAAAGCTGGATCCATTCGACGGAAGAACTCCCCTTTGAAATCAAACAAGGTAGCCGTATACATTCCGTGCTTTCCTTTTTGAGGAAGAATTCGATTGGTCGGTCCTAAACGATAACCACCTACAATCTTCGCTTCTTTATCATCCCATAA
>CAIKZP010000046.1 GCA_903831935.1 uncultured Bacteroidota bacterium
ACCAGACTTCCCATAATACAACTGACCCTCAATCATAATTCCAATACCTATTCCATAATCGAGGTTTATAAAGAGTACATTTTTTTCGCTTTTTACAACACCAATACAAAACTCTCCAAATGCCATGGCACGAGAATCATTATCTAAGTATGTTTTAATGCCTAATTCTCTTTCTATAATTTTACTAAGCGGGTCTTCGTCGAAATGATAATAACTGAAACTGTAGCCAGTTGCATAATTTATACGACCAGTTAAATTGATTCCAATACTTAATATCTTATCTCTAGATATATGAATTCTTTCAATAAAGTCTTTAATGATTGTTATTAAAGAAAGTAAAGATTCTTTGGTGTTTTCTAATACGAAATTTGAATTGTCTTCTACCCGAATTAGATTTTTTTTAAAATCAAGGAGCCCCAACGACACACTATATTTTTTTACTTCAACCCCAACAAAATATCCAGAATCATTAGCTAATCCAAATAGATTTGCCCTTCTACCACCTGTAGATTCAATTTTTCCATAATCCATTACCATCCCTTCTTCTATTAACTCATTAATAATGCTCGTGATTTTTGGGGCACTAACATTAAATTCCTTTCCTAAATCAGATATGGTGGCTTTTTCTTGAATATCCAGTAATCGAATGATGTTTTTTTTAAGGTTCATGTTTTTAAAAGCCACACCAGTCAGTTCATCTTCCGTTAATTCTTTTAAAAAGTTCATAATTGCGGTTCTTTTTCTTACAAAGTAACGAATTCAATTGGATTGCTTTGTTTGTTGAAAAAGTAAATATAAGCGTATCTTAAATAAAAATATTAATAAGTATTAATAGAAATTAAAAATATTCTATAAATTGCTTATTAAATTGAAAAAGCAATTATAGAGCTTCTAATTAATGATAAGATGGAACAATTATCGGTTTATTCAGAATTATACAAAAAAGAACTACTAGAATCCATAGTGCCATTCTGGCTAAAAAATAGTCCAGACAGGGTTAATGGTGGTTATTTTACTTGTTTAGATACACAAGGAAATGTGTATGACACAGACAAATTTGTTTGGTTACAAGGCAGGCAGATTTGGTGTTTTAGCATGTTGTATAATAAAGTAGAAAAGAAGCAAGAATGGCTTGATATGGCTTTATTAGGGGCCGATTTTTTAGAAAAATATGGTAGAGACCAAAATGGTCAATTTTATTTTTCTCTTACAAAAGAAGGATTGCCTTTGGTGCAACCTTATAATATTTTTAGTGACTGTTTTGCAGTGATGGCCTTTTCTGAATTGTTTAAGATTACTGGCTTGCAAAAACACAAAGACATTGCTATTCAAACATTTAGCGCTATAAATGCTAGAAAAAACAATTGGAAAGGGCAATATGAAAAAACCATTTCAGGAACCCGACCAATGAAGAATTTTGCGCTTCCTATGATTCTAGTGAACCTTTCTTATGAAATGGAACACTTACTCGGTGATGATTTTATTACATCTACTGTACCATCTTTATTAAATGAATTATTAGAAGAATTTTATCAACCCGAGTTTGGTTTAATACTTGAAAATATTAGCCCAGATGGAAAGTTTGTAGATTCTTTTGAAGGGAGATTGTTAAATCCCGGCCATGCAATTGAAGCAATGTGGTTTGTAATGGATATTGGTAAAAGACTTGGTAATCAAGAACTTATAGAAAAAGCAACCAAAATTATGTTAGATACCCTTAATTATGGTTGGGATACAAAGCATGGTGGCATTTTCTATTTTATGGATGTAAAACGGAAACCTGTACAACAATTAGAGGCCGATCAAAAACTGTGGTGGGTGCACGTAGAAGCATTGGTAGCACTAGCAAAAGGCTATGCTTACACTGGAAATACGGCTTGTTTAGATGCGTTTAATCAAGTACATGACTATACTTGGAAGCATTTTAGAGATGTTGAAAACGGAGAATGGTTTGGTTATTTAAATAGAGAAGGTAAAGTGTTACAGCAAATGAAAGGCGGTAAATGGAAAGGTTGCTTTCATATACCAAGGGCTTTATTTCAAATTTGGCAGACCTTTTCTACCATTACAAACGAATCTCAAAACATTGCTTCTTTAGAAATCAATGCAAATATTAAATAGTACATTATTATAAATAATTCTATTTTTTATAATAGTTATTAAAATAATTTAGTAAGTTAGTGCTTTAAACATAATTTATTTTAAACAATAGGTCTTTAATTAATAAATAGCATTTAACTAGTTGCCTTGATAATATTGGTTTTAACCCAATTATTTCTTTAGCAATTACTTTAAACGATTGAGTATCACATTTAATTATTAAAAAAAATCCACATGAAAATGCCCAAAGTTTTGTTACTGCTTCTTGGCCTTTTACTTTGCTCATTAGCAACGTTTGCACAAACACAAACGTATAGAGGTCAGGTAAAAGATGCTACAGGAAAAGGTATTGAGGGAGTAGTTATCAACGAACCTAATTCAAAAAAAACCAATTTGTCTGGAATAGATGGCAGATTTAGTATTCAATTAAATAAAGGTGCTAAACTGGTTTTTACCGCAGTTGGCTTCGTGTCAAAAACCATCATATTAGGTACTGAATTAAACGTAAACATTTTTTTGGATGAAAAATTCACAGAATTAAATGATGTGGTAGTAGTTGGTTTTGGTACGCAAAAAAAAGTAAACCTAACCGGGTCGGTGGTTACTTTAAAAGCAGAAGACTTAACCAAAAGACAAGTATCAACATCTAGTAATTTATTGCAAGGGTTGGCTCCTGGTGTAACCGTTACACAACAATCTGGTCGTCCAGGTGCTGATGGTGCTTCTATAAATATTCGTGGTTTAAGTTCAATTTATGCAGGACAAAGTCCATTGATTTTAGTAGATGGAGTAGTTTCTAGTTTTGATAATATTGATGCAAATGCAATTGAAACTATCTCTATTTTAAAAGATGCTGCTTCAACAGCAGTGTATGGTGCAAGAGCGGCAAATGGTGTAATATTAGTCACTACAAAACGCGCTAAAGGAAAAGAGTTGCAAATTGGATACAATATGTTTCTTACACAACAATATGTAACAGATATACCTCAAAGAGCCAGTGCTGTAGATTTTATGAATTTGAGTAATGTGGCTCAACAAAATAGTACAGGAAATCCAGCAGCATTTATTTATGCGCAAGCACTAATAGATAAATATAAAACTACACCAGCAAATAATATGGATGTTATTGACAATGATTGGGTGAAATTGTTATTTGTCAATTCTGGTTTAATGCAAAACCATAATATATCAATTAATGCAGGTGGAGAAAAGCTAAGCATGTTTACTTCTATTTCATTGTTAGATCAAAAAGGAATTGTTCCTAATACAAGCTATAAGAAAATAGACATTAGAATGAATCCTGATTTAAAAGTAAATGACAAACTAAGTTTTCATGGCGTTTTAAATTACAATCAATATACAACCACCACACCTTCTACTAGTTCTGCAGAATTTATTATTAGAGAAGCAATAGGAATTATTCCAATTGGTGCTGCGAAATTTGGTCCGGATATGTATGGTAATGCAGGACAAAGTAATAACCGTAATCCACTTGCACAAGCAGAAGCTGGTGGAACTACTGAAGTTTTTAATAATTCAATTTTAAGCAAACTTGGCTTTAATTATAAACCTATAAAAAATATAGATGTTGAAGCATTTTGGGCGCGCGAATATTGGGTGCCTAATACTAAAACACAAGTAAAAAATGTAGGAATATACCAACCAAATGTTGGAACGAATTCTTATGATTATGTAGGTGTTTGGCCTGGTACAAATAGTTTGAGTGAATCTTATTCAACAAACACAAGAACTACTTATTTGGCACAGGCTACTTATTCTGGCTCTTATAAAAAACACAATTTAAAAGTGTTGGCTGGAACGCAAGCAGAAGAGTTCACTTATCGTGGAATAAATGCTTCTAGAACTGATTTCACCAATCAAAATTTACCCTATTTAAATCTAGGCACAAACAACCGTAACAATGCTGGTAGTGCTTACGAAACAGCTATTGCTGGTTTTTATGGTAGAGTAAATTATAACTACAACGAAAAATATTTATTGGAGTTGAATGGTAGATACGATGGTTCGTCTCGTTTTTCTCAAGCCAATGATAAACAATGGGGTTTCTTTCCATCGGCTTCTGCAGGTTGGATATTTACAAAAGAAAAATTCTTTAATAAATTTTCAAACCTTATTTCATTCGGAAAAATTCGTGCCTCATATGGTAGTTTGGGTAACCAATCTTTATCAAGTATTTATCCATTCTCTGCTAATTACACTTCTGGTTTAAATGCTTATTTTAATGGCATTACAAGTGTTGGATATAGTTTATTAGATGCGCCGAATCCAGCAATTACTTGGGAAAAATCAACACAAAAAAATATTGGTTTAGACTTAAGAGTTGCCAATCATTTTACTATTACTGCCGATTATTTTATTCGTGAAATCAGCGACATTTTATTAATTAGACCTATTCCAACTTATTTAGGATTAAACTCACCGTATATCAATGCGGGAACTATGGAAAACAAAGGTTGGGAAGCAACATTGAATTATAAAAATAAGTTTGGAAAATTTGGAGTTGATATCACTGCAATGGTTTCTGATGCTAAAAACAATGTTACAAGTTTACCAGGGATTCCATACTTAGATGGTGGTTCTGTTAGAACAGCAGTAGGCCAACCATTGTTCTCTTATTTTGGATACCAATCATTGGGTTATTTTCAATCTGATGCAGATATTGCTGCATCTCCAACACATTTCTTTGTTCCAAAACCAGGAGATATTAAATATGCAGATTTAAATGGTGATAATAAAGTTGATGCAAATGACAGGACATTTATTGGAAACAATTTTCCGCGTTATGAGTATAGTATGAATATGAATTTTTCATACAACAACCTTAGTTTAAGTATATTTTTTCAAGGAGTTGGTGAGCGTTATAATTATTTAAGTGGAACTGGTGCTTATCCTTTTTATGCAGCAGATTTTATTCCAGGATTATTAGAATCTCACAAAGACTATTGGACCCCAACCAATCCAAATGCACAATTTCCAAGACTACTTCCTAGTATAGGTGTTAATGGTACTACATCTTCTTTTTGGATTACCAATGCTGCTTATTTGAGAGTAAAGAATGTGAACCTTAGTTATACTATTCCTAGTGTGGTTACTAATAAATTGCATATTAAATCTGCAAAAGTATTTATTAGCGGACAAAATTTATTTACACTAACTAGTTTCTGGAAAGGATTTGATCCTGAAATTAATAATCAAAACGCAGAGTTCTATCCGCTAATGAAAACATTAACTGGAGGGGTTAACATTAATTTTTAAGAGTTAATGAATCAGAAAATTACAAAGTGCACAACTAAAAATAAACACATGAAAAAGTTGATATTTATTTTACTAGCAACTGTTGCCTTAGCAGGTTGCCAAAAGTTTCTAGATCGTCAGCCATTGGATTCTATTTCATCTTCTAATTTCTTAACCAATGAAGTTGAAATTAATCTTGGTTTAACTGGCGTATACAATGCAGCTCAGTGGAATTATGGTACAACCAATACGCCTTTATTAAAAAGAATAGAATCATCAACCGATATGGGCATGTCTCGTAAAGGAAGTGATGCCGAAGATTTGATAGTGTTAGGAGATAATGGACCATTTATTAATGGAAATGCAATTCCTTCTTCTGCATGGAGTAATGCCTATTCTTTGGTTTCAAGGGCAAATTTATTATTAGAAGGGATGGTAGCGGGTAAGCCAAATACATCTGCAACAAGTTATAATCGTATGCGTTCAGAGGCATTGGTATTAAGGGCTTTTGCGTATTACAATTTAATGGCATGGTTTGGTGATGTTGTTTATTATACTAAAACATTAGCTCCTGCCGAATACGAAACACAGGCGCGTGTTCCAATGGCTACAATTGCACAAGATTTGTATAAAGATTTAGATGAAGCATGGGCTGGATTACCAAATTTAAATGATAGGGGTCGTGTAAACAAAGGAGCTGCTTATGGATTGAAAGCTAAAATTGCTTTATTAATACAAGATTATGCAACTGCAGCAACGGCTTCAAAAGCAGTAATTGATTTGGGTATTTATAGTTTGAATCCAAATTTCAATAACCTATTTTCATTAGCAGGTCAAACAGCAAATGCTGGTAATGAAATTATGTTCATGACACAGTTACCTCAAGACAATGCGAATCCATTAAGTTATATGCCTATTGGTTTATTGCCTCGTCAAGTATTAGGAACATCTGGAAACAATTTCCCAACTCAAAATATCGTTGATAAATTTGAATGTACAGATGGCAAACGTATTGACCAATCGCCTTTATACGATCCTGCAAATCCTGGAAAAAACAGAGACAAGCGTTTAAAATGGAGTATTATTTTTCCTGGAGATACTATGGATGTTGCAACTGGAACAGGCGTTTCTCTTCCCTACCAAAATCCAATGCAAAGACTTATCTATAATATCTATACCGATACTATTTTTAGATATAACTGGAGCACTAGTGCATTTGTAAAAGTAGCAGGCAATCCAGATTTTGTGAGTTCTGCAAACAGTGTTTGGCAATATGGTTCTACAGGTGCTGTTGGTGGTGTTGGCTATTGTTGGAAAAAATATATTGACCCTTCTCAAAATGCATTTGCAGGAAAACAAGGGTATATACTTTTAAGATATGCAGATATATTGCTTACTTATGCGGAAGCAAAAATTGAATTAAACCAATTAGATGCAACAGTAAATACAGCCATCAACCTAGTTCGTACCCGTGCAGGACAACCAGCGGCTACAAGCCTTACACAGGCTGCTTTTCGCCAACTCGTAAGAAGAGAGCGTGCTGTTGAATTAGCACTAGAAGGTTTGCGTTGGATAGATTTAAAACGTTGGGGAATTTATAATGCTGCTGTAAATGGTTTTGTAGTTGGCGCTGCAAAAAATCCTGCAATTGTTCCAGAAAATCCAACCTTCACTGCAGGTACTAATGATTTGAATGATATACCAGACTATACAGTTAGTGCACCTAAAAGAATTAGTTCTCGCAATCAAACTCGTTTAACTACTAGTAAACATTTATTTTGGCCTATACCACAAGGAGAAATTGATAAAAATGCCAATATCAAACAGAATCCAGGCTGGTAATAAGGCAAAGATTTTTTAGGCAATTTGGGATATAATAAAAGAGGCTAGAAATTTCTAGTCTCTTTTTATTAAGTATAATTTATAGAAAAACAATTCAATAAATAATTTGAATTTAATCTATAATGTATATTAGCATTGTTGGTTTAAAATATTTGAAATTGTTCTAAATAATTCTAAATGCGCGCACACAGATTACTACTTTTGTTTGTACTAATTTTTAGTATTACTGCTTGTTCTAAAAAAACAGATAATACAAGTACGCCTACACCACCAATTAATCCAGTAAATCCAACACCTTCATTTGACCCAAATGCAATACGTGCTGTTTGGATTACTACCACAGCAAGCACTGCATTAAATAGTTTAGATAATATCAAACAAACTGTTGCTAATTGTAAGGCCGCAGGGATCAATAATCTTTTTGTAGTTGTATATAATAATGCAAGAACCACTTATCCAAGTACGGTGATGCAAAACTTATTAGGTGTATCAATTGCTGAAGCATTTACAGGACGTGATCCATTAAAAGAAATCATTGCTGAAGCACATGCTGCTGGATTAAAAGTTCATGCATGGTTTGAATATGGGTTTGCATCCTCTTATTCTGCAAATGGTGGCGCAATAATTAAAGCCAAACCAGATTGGGCTGGCAAGGATATCAATGGTGTGTTGCTTTCGAAAAATAATTTTGAATGGCTAAATGCCTTTCATCCTGATGTACAAAATTATTTATTATCACTAATTAAGGAAGTGGTTATAAACTATGATGTAGATGGAATACAGGGAGACGATAGGTTGCCTGCAATGCCTTCAACAGGCGGCTACGATGACTATACTGTTGGTCTTTATAAAGCAGCGAATAATGGAGCAAATCCACCTACTACTTATTCTGATGTAAACTGGGTAAAATGGCGTGCTGGTTTATTAAATACTTTCATGAAAAAAATTAAAACAGAAGTAAAAGCATTAAAGCCAAAAATGTTAGTTACAATGGCGCCTAGTGTATATCCTTTTAGTTTGAATGAATACTTACAAGACTGGCCTACCTGGGTTGACAGTGGTTGGGTAGATGCTATTTTGCCGCAAATTTATCGGTATGATATTGCCAGTTATACTACTACACTTACACAACAAAAAACTGCTCTAAAGGGCAATACAGCAAATTGTTATCCGGGAGTATTATTAAAATCGGGGACCTATTTACCTGATGATCTTTTTCTAACTCAAATGTTGCAGCAAAATCGTTTGCAAGGATTTAAAGGAGAATCCTTCTTTTTTTATGAGGGAATAAAAGATAAACTGAATTTCTTTCAAACGCAATATCCATATATCAAATAAAAAATCTCGGCCACCATTAGTAACCGAGATCTTTATTAAAATTTATTCATTTATTTAAACGTAAAATCAAACGATAAAACGTTCGAACTTAAATCGGTTGATTGCGTATAATGTCCGTATCGAATATCTAGTGCATTTAAATGCGAATCAAAGATCCCTTTTGGTGGTGCTATATGCACGCCTGCTCCCATAAAATTACTTGTGAGTTTCGAGAGCGAGTAATTGCTGGAATAATAGGTGTCTGCTCCCGTATGTGTTTTGTATGCACCAAAATAAGTACTAGCTGTTTGGGTATAATATCTATAAAAACCCGACACAGAAAAGAACGGAGAAATTTTAATAGGAATTTCTAATTCTGCTGTTTGAGAACTAATACCCCAGTCGTCTTGGTAATACCTGAAATAAGATCTTACCACTACATTATCGCCAATAAAATAATTCAGTCTTGCACCAATTGGAATTTTAAGTCTGGTTGATGGTAGGTTTTCTACGTTGACTGCGCCATTTTGAAAATAAACACGGTGGAAAGGCAATCCTAAATAACCACTTTGAGATACTACATCCAACATTACACTTGCTTGTAATCTGGTATTAATAATTTGTGCGAATGAAAGCGATCCTGTAAATGTATTTCTTGGGCTGTTTGGTATTGCATCTTCATGCGTGTTATAACTTGATCCACCGCCAGACAAACTAACCCTTCTGCCACTAGCAGTGGTATAATAGGTTGGCGAAGTACTTACTATAACAGTAGATTTTGGAATTAATTCCGAAGGATAAATCATTTTCACTTTGTCGAAAAAGCCACTGAATTTAGCACTCAATTCTCCGTTGGTGCTTAATTTTTTTGTGAAATGAAAATCCAATCCCACTGATTGGTAATTGTATTCTGTTGAATAGTATCCACCAAATCCAAAAGAGTTTCCTTTTTCGTTTTCAATGGTCCAATCTAATGAAGGATAAACCCTAGTTCCTGCAGTTTTAGAAGCGCCTGTTTGAGAAACATAAGCCGATGATGCAGAAGTATGGTGGTCGAATCCCATAGAAGTTGTAATGGTGTGTTTGTTGTGGCTTTGATCCCATCCAACAAATTTTAAATCCAATCCATTCGATAAATCTACCACGTGCTCATCGCCAATACCACCTGTTACGGCAGAGTGGTTGCCATCTTGAGAATAGTAACTAGACACCAAACTAATTTCTTCTAAAGCCAATGGCTTCGATTTATAAATAACAGTGTCTTGTGCGGCATTTTGAGAAAACGCATGCAAAAGCAACACGTATAATCCTATGACTGTTAAACTTAATTTTTTCATTTGCTACAAAATAAAAGAGGTACTGAATTAATTACAACCGCATCCACCGCCCGTTTTCCCACCATTGGCACCTGCGGCTCCTTCTCTATAAGACTGAAAATTCAATTCATTCTTTTGAACTTTTCTGCTACTGAGCACCATGTCGGCATCATTCAATCTGTTCTTCTGATATTCTTTTACTTGCACACAAGAACTAAACGCACACAAAATGAGCGCAGCACCTGTTAAGAATAAAGAAAATTTTTGTTTCATAGTTGCTTTAATTAAAGTGTAAATTTTTTGAAGTATAAATGGTGTCGTTATCGTCAATTACTATTGCTTCAATTTGGTTAATTTGGTTAATCATTGCTAGCCCTGCTTCTATTCCCATAATGGTTACTGGTGTAGCCATGGCATCGGCAATTTCTGCATTAGGCGAAATAATCGTTACACTTTTTATTCCTGTAACAGGCAATCCTGTTCTAGGATTTATGGTGTGCGAATATTTTTTTCCATCAATTAACACAAACTTTTCGTAATTACCAGATGTTGCTACTGCCATATCGGTTACTTGCATGGTTGAAAAAACTTTGTTACCTAAATTAGGGTTCACAATGCCAATCGTCCAAGCAGTGCCATCGGGCTGTAATCCCCAACTGGTAAGGTCTCCAGAGGCATTCACTATTCCGCCAGTTACCCCTGCAGCTTTTAAAACTTGCTTTGCTTTTTCTGCTGCATAACCTTTTCCTATTCCGCCAAAACCAATACGCATTCCAACCTCTTTTAAAAAAACAGTCAATTGCGCTGCGTCTAAAATAATATTTCTGTAATTAATTAGCCGGACCATTTTTTTTGCCGTTTCTTTATTAGGCAATGATTTCATGTTCGCATCAAAATTCCACAAACGTTTATCTACCGAACCGTAACTAATATCAAAAGCGCCTTGGGTAATTTCAGAAATTCTAATGGATCGCTGAATTAACTGAAAGGTTTCTGCACAAACTTTAACGGGTGCAATTCCTGCCATCTGGTTAATTTGGTAGGTTTCGCTTTGGTTATTATAAGTGGTTAATAAATTTTCAATTCGTTTTATTTCTTGAACAGCTAAATCAATTTTTTCAAAAGCCCATGCTTCATTTTGGGCAACAACACTAATTTCAAAGTGATTGCCCATCAACAAAATACCTTTTTTAAAAACCGCTTTTTGCTCCATGTGCATTGATCTAAAACCAATCTTATACTAACATAATGAGTTTGTAAGATAGAATAATGCTGCCTGCAAATCGTTATAGCTATGATAATAACAAAGATTTTAATAAATTTTAAGAGACTGTTATAATACTAACAATCATTAGCATTACGCTGGTTTTTTAACCCAAATATTGAGGGAGTTATTTGTGCCAACTAAAACAATTTTAAAATAATTGCTAGCAAATTGTTTGGTTGATAATGTAATGCCTTCTTGTATAACGTTAACAGTAGCAATGTTTTCATAGACATCTTCGCCACCATCTTTAAAGGCATTTGTAGTGGCAATTTTTACTTGTACTTTTCCCTTTTTTTCGAAAGACTTCCATTTTATAACCAAGGAATCATTTACAATAGCAGCAGATGGTTGAGCAATAGAAATCGGCCCAAAAAAAGACACACCATCCAATTCTACTTTGTTGTTTTCTGGAATAGGAATCTTTAAAAATGTTGCAATACTTGGTAAAATATCTACAATAGCAGGATTGCTTTGTTTAAAATAGGCATTGGTATTGGCTTGGTTGGTAACAATCCAAGTAGTACGCTCTCTATCTGTTTGGGCACCATGATTTTTTCCTTCAATGGCATCTCTACCATGGTCGGTTGTAAGCACTAGCAGCCAGTCTTCTGCAAAGTTTTTTGTTCGATAAGCAATTGCGTCTGTTAACTTTTTTATTTGATTGTCTAAATAGCCAATCGCTTGGTCTTGCATAGCACCATCGCCAAATTGGTGGCCCATGTCATCGGTATATTCTAGATAAACCCAACTTAAATCTGGTGCACTTGCTCGAATAGTACTGTCTGCTTTAGACACCACTAATTCATCTATTTGGTGGATATAATTTGATTTTTTATCGTGCCTAAACTGCAAGGTATCTAGTTCATAGCCATCAAAAGCCATATCAATTTTATATCCTCCGGTTTGCGCTAGTCCATCGCCAATTAGTTTTGTTCGATTGTCGGTCCAGGTAGAAAATACCGCTGTTTTTTTATTTGGATAGGCATTTTTTAAGTACCGAAAAATTGTCCAATATTGGTAATTAGGCTTGCTAATAGTATTATTAACTACTTGGTGTTTATTAGCCCAAGTGCCCGTTAATAAATTATTGTATCCAGGAGCAGAAACGGTTGGTGTTTGGCTATAAGTTCCTTTAATTCCTCCTACAAAGGCTCTTTTATAACTACCAGTTTCAATAATTTTATTAATGTTTGGTTTATACACTCTTTCAATTACATCGGCAGGAATACCATCTGCAATAATAAATAGTACTTTCTTGGCTTTTTCTTGGCCGATACTTGTAATGCTTAGCAGTATGCAAACACATGCAATTGGTAGGATCTTCATTCGTATTGTTTTATCGGCCTGAGCAAATATCAGTTTTCCTACAGATTTTATGTGCTATTTTGTATTAAAAAATAGTTATTGAAGCTGCTTATTATTGAAGACGAAGTATTACTCAACCAAACCATGGTTGACTTTTTAACCGCCGCAGGATATTTATGCGAGTCGGTTAGTACATATATGGCAGCACTTGAAAAGATAGAACTCTACGATTACGATTGTATTATTTTAGATATTATGTTGCCCGGTGGATCTGGTTTAGACTTACTTAAAATTCTAAAAAAAGACCGCAAAACCGATGGTGTAATTATTATTTCTGCACAAGGGGCATTAGAAGATAAAATTGCCGGCATTGAAATGGGTGCCGATGATTATTTGTCGAAGCCTTTTCATTTATCGGAACTCAGTGTGCGTATTGCGGCAATTATTCGTAGAAAAAGTTTTCATGGACAGGCCCTTATTCAAATTGGTAATATTCAAATTGATACCCAAGGCAAATCTGTAAAAATTAATGAACAGTTGGTAGAGCTAACGCAAAAAGAATACCAACTATTGGTGTTTTTAACCGTTAATAAAAATAGAATTGTTTCTAAAAACGCCATTGCACAACACTTGTGGGGCGACGATATGGACCTAGCCGATAATTACGATTTTATTTATTCGCATATAAAAAATCTACGTAAAAAAATCATGGCATTGGGTGGCGAAGATTCTATTAAATCAATTTATGGCGAAGGATATAAACTGCAAGCAAATTGAAATTATTTAGCAAATACAACCGCATTAATATCTCTGCTACTATTTTAATTTTTTTAGTAGGTAGCATGGCTTTTTATTTTGTATTACAATATGTATTAATTCGCCAACTAGACGATACCCTTTGGTCTGAAAAACAAGAAGTGGTTGATTATGTAAACAGTCACCACCAATTACCAGAAATTCAAAACACCAAAAACCAGTGGATTGAAGTGGTAAAAATTAATGCACTGCTTCCTAACGCATTTATTCAAACAGTTCCTTTAAAAAAAATAAATGAACAAGAATATATTCGCCAACTAATTTTTTCTGTAAAAGCAAATAACCAGTATTATCAATTCACCGTAAATAAATCAGAAGCAGAAACAGAAGATTTATTGCAGTTAATTATTTTAGTAACCATGGCCATGATTGGGCTGATGCTACTATTCAATTATTTAATTAACCGAAAACTTGTTACCAATACTTGGAAGCCTTTTTATACCACTATCGACAGAATAAAAGACTACGCAGCACATTTACAACCTTTGGCTTTAAGTAAAGAACCTATTGATGAAATTAATTTGCTCAACGAAAGTATCAATAGCATGACGGAGCGAATTTCAAAAGACTATTTAGCCCTGCGTTCTTTTACAGAAAACGCATCTCACGAAATGCAAACGCCGCTTGCCATTATTAGATCGAAAGTAGAGAGCTTAATACAAGATGCTGAGGGAAACGAAAAAACAATTCAACAATTATTGGCTATTGAAGATGCTAGTTTGCGACTCTCTAAATTACACCAATCATTATTGCTATTAACTAAATTAGAAAACCGACAATTTGTATTGAACGAACCCGTTTTGTTAGATGCTATTCTCAAAAATAAAATTACTGAGCGCCAAGAATTGATTGATTCAAAATTAATTATTTGTAATAGTAATATTGAATCTGTTATTATTTCATTTCACCAACACTTGGCAGAAATTCTAGTAAGCAATTTGCTTAATAATGCCATTCGTTATACACCTAGCGGAGGAAATATTCAAATTGAATTGTCTAAATCAAATTTAATAATTTCAAATACAGCAATTGGTGGGGCGCTAAATACCAGCCAAATCTTTCAACGTTTTTACAAAGAACACTCCGATAATACTAGTACAGGTTTGGGTTTGGCAATTGTTTATGAAGTTTGCTTGGCGGCAGGTTTTGTTATTGAATATAAATACCAACAGCAACAACATTTCTTTACCATTAATCTTTCTAAATAAATAGTGTATTCAATGAAACAATTTTGGATTGTATATATTTTTTTAGGTTTAGTGATTGGCGTAAAAGCACAAGAAAAATCACTCGCCTATTTTATTGAAAATGGTTTAGAAAATAATCCATTATTAAAAGATTACCGTAATCAGCAACGATCTAATTTAATTGATAGTTTGCGCATTCTTGCAGGATATCAACCACAGGTAAATGCGGTGAGCAATAGTAATTTCGCACCAACAGTTGGGGGCTGGGGATACGACGGTGCTATTACCAATGGCACAAATTTTAGTCAATTAATGAGTGTTTCAAAACGCTTGGTAAGTAAAGAGAATCTTCAAAACCAACAAGCAGCTATTCAATTACTAAACGAGTCATTAAAAAACAATGGTAAAATAACCGAACAAGAATTAAAGAGATCTATCATAGCCCAATACATTACGGCTTATGGCGATTGGTTGCAATTGACTTATAACAAAGAGATGTTAGCCATTTTTAAAAAGCAACAATCCGTTTTAAAAAATCTAACAGAAAAAACAGTTTATAGGCAAACAGATTATTTGAGTTTTTTGGTAACCATGCAACAACAAGAATTTTTAATTAGCCAGTTAACTGTGCAGTATCAAAACGATTTTTCTTCGCTCAATTATTTGTGTGCACTAAAAGATACTACAGCAGTTGCTTTGCAAAAACCAACAATTGATTTAGCTGTAATACCAGAAGCCGAAACGTCTATTTTTTACCAACAATACCGAACAGATAGTTTGCGTTTAAAAAACTCCAATGCACTAATTGACTTTTCTTACAAGCCAAAAGTGAATCTATATGGAGACGGTGGTTATTTAAGTTCTTTTGCACCAGAAGCCTATAAAAACTTTGGAATAAGTGTAGGCGTTAATATTACGGTACCCATTTATGATGGCAAGCAAAAGAAAATGCAACACGATAAAATTTCTATAGCAGAACAAAGCCGACAAGATTATCGCGACTATTTTAAAAAACAATACGCTCAACAAATTGCACAGTTATTTCAACAGTTACATGCCACCCAACAATTGATTGCTCAAACCAATCAACAACTAATTTTTTCAGCAGCGCTAATTGAAGCCAATCAAAAATTAATTGAAACTGGAGATGCGCATATGGCCGATTATATTTTAGCCATTAATAATTATTTAACTATAAAAAATAATCTTACGCTTAATACCATAACCCAACTACAATTAATTAACCAAATTAATTACTGGAGTAGAAAATAAAACCTATGCTAAAAAAATATTTAATTGTTCCTGCCGCAGCCTTTGTATTGCTTTTGGCTGCTTGTAAAAGCAATTCCGCAAATACTGAAATTGCAGAAGAAAAAGTACAAGAAGGTCGCACGCCTGTTACCATTACCAATCCTATAAAAGGGAATATGAATGAAATAGCCATTGTAAATGCAGTGTCGGCTTTTCAATTAAAAACCAATGTAAAATCATCGGCAAATGGTTATTTACAAGATGTAGCTATCAGTTTGGGTAAGTATGTAAATAAAGGCGATGTATTATTTGTGGTAAAAACAAAAGAAGCACAGAGCTTGGGTAACACCCTACACCAACTAGATAGTTCATTGCATTTTAATGGTGTGATTACTATTAAATCTCCAGGCACTGGTTTTATTTCTCAATTGAATTATAGAGCTGGAGACTATGTACAAGATGGCGAACAAATTGCTACTATTACCGATACCAAAAGCTTTGTTTTTTTATTAGACCTTCCTTACGAGTTAACGCCTTATTTACACAATAACCAGTCTTTACAATTGCATTTACCAGATGGCAGTATTTTAAACGGTGATGTGTCTAACGCATTACCAACGGTTGATCCTGTTTCGCAAACGCAAAACTTTGTCATTCGAGTAAATACATCAAAACAAATTCCAGAAAATTTAATTGCCAAAGTGTATTTGGTAAAAAAAGCAACGTCTAATACTATCTCTGTTTTAAAATCGGCGGTACTGTCGGATGAAGTGCAAAGTGAATTTTGGATCATGCAATTAATAGATAGTGCTACTGCAGTGAAAGTGACCATCAAAAAAGGAATTGAAAACGCCACTAATATTGAAATTCTCTCACCAGCACTTAAGTTGACCGATAAAATTTTACTCACCGGAAATTATGGATTGCCAGATACGGCTAAAGTAATCATCAACCAATAATTGCCCAACATGCACAATTTTCTTTCTAGTCATAAAAATCCTATTTCAGTATTGGTGGTCATCATCATATTGGGCGGATTCTTTTCGTATAGCAAATTACAAACTGCACTTTTTCCGGAAATTACTTTTCCAAAAATTAAAATCATTGCCGATGCAGGTCAGTTACCTGTTAAGAAAATGATGAAGACCGTAACGCGTCAATTAGAGAATGCAGTTAAACAAGTTCCCAACTTGCAACGCATTAGAAGCACTACTAGCAGGGGAACTTGTGAAATTTCTGCTTATATGGATTGGTCGGCTAATATTGACATTAGTCAGCAAAGAATAGAATCGAAAATCAATGAAATAAAAAATACGCTTCCACCCGATGTGCAAATAACAGTAGAGCGGATGAATCCTTCTATTTTACCCATCACAGGATTCTCATTAGAAAGCAAAACCCGATCGCCAATTGAAATGAAATTATTGGCTTTGTATACCATCAAACCATTTTTATCGCAAGTAGAAGGTGTATCGGAAATTAGGGTGATTGGCGGAAAGTCAAAAGAGTATTGGGTGGTATTGGATATTCAAAAAATGAGCACACTAGGCATTACGCCAGATTTGCTAAATACTGCTTTGAGCCAAACAAATTTTATTAAGTCGAATGGGTATTTATCCGACTATCGTTTATTGTATTTAACCATAACTGATGCGGCTATTACTTCTAAAGAACAATTGGCTAATATTGTTTTAAGCAACAATGGCAAACGTATTGTACTGTTAAAAGATATTGCAGATGTACAAATTCAAGAAGCAAAAGAGTATATCAAAATCAATGCAAATGGTAAAGAAGGCATTCTATTAGCTGTAATTAAACAACCCAATGCCAACCTTGTAGAATTGAGCAATAAGATGGATGAAAAATTACAAGCACTTAAAAAAATTATTCCAAAAGATGTTACGATACAGCCATTTTATGTGCAAGCAGATTTTGTAAGAGACAGTATAAAAAGTGTTACCGATAGTTTGTTTGTTGGATTGGGCTTGGCCATTTTAGTGGCTATTTTATTTTTGCGTTCTTTAAAAGCCAGTACTGTTATTTTAATTACCATTCCGGTGATTTTGTGTTTGTCGGTTATTTGTTTATACGCCATGGGGCAAACACTAAATATCATGACACTCGGTGCATTAGCCGCGGCCATTGGTTTAATAATAGATGATGCCATTGTTGTGGTAGAACAGATTCATCGAACGCACGAAGAAAATCCAGATGAACCAAGTAATTCAGTAGTAAAAAAAGCTATCCATTATTTATTTCCAGCCATGGTGGGTTCTTCATTAAGCACCATTGTAATTTTTGTTCCCTTTGTATTAATGAGTGGTGTAGCAGGTGCTTATTTTAAAGTGATGACCAATACCATGATCATTACTTTAATCTGTTCGTTTTTTGTTACTTGGATAATGTTACCCATCATCTATTTATTGTTTACAAATAAACCACATAAGGTTTCTAATAAAAAAATCATCACTCCACAAAAAGTATCTACACAGCGTTGGGTAGGATTTTTTATTAAAAAACCGTATTTGAGTTTTTTAATCATTGCAGCATTAGGTTATTCTGTGTATACCATCTTTCCAAAATTAGAAACCGGATTTTTACCTGAAATGGATGAAGGTAGTATTGTGCTTGATTATAATTCTCCTCCCGGTACATCACTAGAAGAAACAGATAGAATGTTGCGAGAGGTTGAAAAAATATTGGTGAAAGTTCCTGAAGTGGCCACTTATAGTAGACGAACAGGAACGCAAATGGGATTTTTTATAACCGAGCCTAATCGCGGAGACTATTTAATTCAGCTAAACAAACATCGAACAAAAACTACCGAAGATGTTATTAGTGATATTCGTAAACAAGTAGAATCTACACAACCCGCATTGCGTATTGATTTTGGTCAAGTAATTGGCGATATGTTGGGCGATTTAATGACCTCCGTTCAACCCATTGAAGTAAAAGTATTTGGTAATGACCAAGTCAAGTTGCAAGTATTGTCTAAAAAGATTGCGGCACTAATTAGTAAGGTAGAAGGTACAGCTGATGTATTTGATGGCATTGTAATTGCAGGTCCGTCAATTAATATAGAACCAAATTCAACAGCACTTGCACAGTATGGCATTTCGCCTGCTAATTTGCAATACCAGTTGCAATCTAGCTTAGAAGGAAATTTAGTTGGAACAGTATATGACAAAGACCAGCTCACTAATTTGCGTTTAATTTATCCGGGTAGCAAATCCTTTAGTGTGGCTGATTTTAATAAAACACCCATTTTTTTACCCAATGGAAAATTGCATCCAATCAATCAATTGGCTTCTGTAAAAATTAATAGCGGCGATGCAGAAATTGAAAGAGAAGATTTGCAATCAATGGGCGTAGTTACTGCAAGGTTAGAAAATAGAGATTTGGGTAGTGTAATAAAAGAAATTCAAACATCTATCCAACAAAATATTGTTTTACCACAAGGCTATGCCATTGTTTATGGCGGATCTTATGCAGAACAACAAAAGTCATTCAAAGAATTGTTAATCATTTTAATTGCCGCTAGTTTATTGGTGTTTGGTGTGATACTATTTTTATTCAAAGATTTTGAAATTGCATTTGTCATTTTATTAATTGCAGTATTAGGAATTAGCGGAAGTTATATGGGATTATATTTTACCCATACTGCTTTAAATGTGGGTAGTTATACTGGATTAATTATGATTGTGGGTATTATTGGAGAGAATGCCATTTTTACTTTCTTGCAATTCAAAGAATCTTTAAAAACCAATCATAATGTAGACGAAGCCATTATCTATTCAATTTCTACAAGGCTGCGTCCTAAACTGATGACCGCATTTGGTGCTATTATTGCATTGATGCCCATTGCTTTAGGAATTGGAACTGGCGCACAATTGCACCAACCATTAGCCATTGCCGTAATTGGTGGATTCATAATTGCTATGCCTTTGCTATTAATTGTTTTACCTAGTTTAATTCGATTAATGTACCGGTACAAAAAACAGCCAGCATAAATTCAGAATTGCTACAAAATGCAGTGCTAGGTTTAGCATGTATTTAAACAAAAAATTAATCAACTAATATTTAAACATGAAACAAGCTTTCCTTAAACTAACGGTATTAGCAGCGCTAATTATTTCATTTACACAAATCAATGCTCAAAAACCAACAGGATATAAATTAAGCAACACTTTTCATGTGGCTAGTTTGGGCGGATGGGATTATCCAGCAGTAGATGAGTCGTCTAATAAGTTATACCTCTCTCACGGAATGCAAGTGAATATTTTAGATAAAAATACTGGTGATTCTTTGGGCGTTATTTTAAATACAACAGGCGTTCATGGCATTGCATTTGTACCTGCTTTAAACAAAGGATATACTAGTAATGGCCGAACAAATAATGTTACTGTATTTGAATTGTCTACAGGAAAAACACTTGGTCAAGTGGCTACCGGAAAAAATCCAGATTGGATAATGTATGATGCATTCACCAAAAAAATTCTTACAAGCAACCATACTGGTGGAGATATTACGGTGATAGATCCTAGTAATGATGCAGTAGTTGCAACCATTGCTGTTGGTGGTTCTAAATTAGAAACCATTGTAAGCGACAATGCTGGAAAAGTGTTTGTTAATGCAGAAGATAAAAACGAAATAGTAGCCATCGATTTACAAAAAAATCAAGTATTGGCTCATTGGAGTTTGGCTCCAGGAGAAGGTCCTACAGGTTTGGTAATGGACCCAATCACCAAAAGATTATTTGCAACATGCGAAAAATTATTGGTAGTGATGGATGCCACTAATGGTAAAATTGTAGCACAAGTTCCAACTGGCGAAGGATGCGATGGTGCAGCTTTTGATCCAGCATCTAAATTAGTATTTACATCTAATGGAGAAGGCACTATTACCGTTGTAAAGGAAGTAGATAAAAACACTTTTAAAGTAGTAGAAACCCTAGTAAGTAAAAAAGGAGCACGCACAATTACCATAGATACAAAATCACATAAATTGTATTTACCAACTGCCGATTATGAAGCACCTGCAGCAGACGGATCAAAAGGCCGACCAAAAATTATTCCAGGATCTTTTCAAGTATTGGTGTATTCAATAGATAAATAAAGCATTAGCACAACAATAAATTGGCTTAAATCAGTAACTATTTTCTACCTTGTTGTTGATTTAAGCCAATTTTATGAAAACGTTCAAACGCATAGTACTAGCAGTATTGATAGTATTGTTATTACTTGTATCTGCTGGGTATTTTTACCTGAATTCATTACAGCCAAATTACAGTGCAAATTTAAATTTACCCGGATTAAAAGCCGAAGTATCTGTTTTGTATGACAACTATGCCATACCGCATTTGTATGCACAAAATGAAGAAGACCTTTTTTATGCATTTGGATACATTCATGCACAAGACCGTTTGTTTCAAATGGAAGTTTTGCGCCGATTAGCAGACGGCCGACTCTCTGAAGTATTTGGAGAGAAAGCATTACAGAGTGATCAATTTTTTAGAATGCTCAGTTTTCGCGAACAAGCAAAAACAACCATCGCCACAGTTTATAAAGATCCTAATTCGCCTTTTGTGAAAGCCGCAAAAGCCTATTTAAAAGGCATCAACCAATATATTAAACTAGGAAAAACGCCAATTGAATTTACAATCGCAGGTATCCCTAAAACCGAATTTACTTTAGAGGATATGGAAATTATTACAGGATATATGGGCTATACATTTGTAGGCGCCTTCCGATCCGAAGCCATTGCCACTCAAATAGCCAGTAAATATGGGATGGATTATTTTAATGATGTGCTTAAAAACTGGCCAGATTCTACACAATTAATTCCAGTGCAAGCAGGCGAAAAATTAGCCATGCAAAAAGCGGCAAGCTGTTTAAATACCATGGCCAATGAAGTAACTGCACTACAAAATAATTTATTGTACCCACCATTTTTAGGTTCTAATGGATGGGTCATTGCAGGATCTAAAACCCAATCTGGCAAACCTATTTTATCGAACGATACGCATATTGCTTTTTCGCAACCATCTGTTTGGTACGAAGCGCAATTAGAATGTCCGGGCTTTAAAATTTATGGCAACTTTTTAGCGGGCACACCGGTTCCTGCACTCGGTCATTCAGATATTGGTGGATGGGGTTTAACCATGTTTGAAAATGACGATGCCGATTTTTTTAAAGAAAAAACCAATCCCGCAAATGCCAACCAAGTTTGGTATAAAGACCATTGGGAAGATTTATTAATTCGCAAAGAAACCATCCAAATAAAATCTAAACCAAGCATTGAGTTTTTAGTAAAAAAATCAAAACATGGTTATATTATGAATGGTGCTTTTGATGCAGTAAAAAACATGCCCGACCCTATAGCATTGTGGTGGGTATACCACCAATTTCCATCACAACACCTACAAGTATTTTACAATTTAAGTCATGCAAAAAATGTAACAGAAGCAGCTGCAGCTGTTGCGCCATTAACCGCTCCAGGATTAAACTTTATGTGGGCCGATACCGCTGGAAACATTGCCTGGTGGGCTGCAGGTAAATTACCTATTCGTCCGGCACACGTGAACCCTGCACTAATATTAGATGGATCTACCGGATTAGACGATCCAATTGGTTGGTTAGATTTTAAACAAAATCCACAAATTTTAAATCCAGCACGCGGCGTATTGTATACTGCTAATAACCAACCACAAGATATGGGTACAGGTTTAGTAGCTGGTTATTATGTTCCCGCCAATCGTGCCCAAAGAATTGAAGAATTAATTTTTACCAATAAAAAAGATTGGACGGAAGCCTCTGTAAGAAATGTTATTAATGATGTACAAACTAGTTCTTATGCAAGTTTGTTAAAAGCCATATTACCAGTTGTTGAATTAAATAAGTTAACACCAAGCGCAAAAAACAGTCTTGCTATTTTAAGTCAATGGAATGGAAGCCATGGTTTAGAAAATATTGAGCCAACCATTTACTATCAATTCATTCATTTAATTTATCAATACGCACTCGAAGATGAATTGGGTAAAGAAAGTTTTCAGTCTTTTGAAAATCAAGCAAGCTTAAAAAGAAATACTGCTAGTTTTTTTCAAAACAATCAGTCGAAATGGTGGGATGATATTCACACCCCCGACGTAGAAACTAGGGCCGGAATTTTTACCAAAGCACTCAATGAAGCAACTGATAGAATTAGTAAACAATTGGGTAATAATACCGCCAACTGGCAATGGAAAAAAGTACATTCAATTGAACACAAACATCCATTAGGAATATTGCCATTGGTAGGTAAATGGTTTAATGTTGGCCCAATGCCCATCAATGGCGGCAGAGAAACCATCAACAATCTCGACTTCAATTTAGATTCCAGTGGATTGTACAAAGTAGTGTATGGCCCGGCTTTAAGACGCGTCATTGATTTTGGCAATCCTGCTGCAGCCATGAGTGTGAATCCTACCGGACAGTCTGGATTCTTTTTTAATAACCACTACCAAGACCAAGCAACAATGTTTGCAGAAGGAGGTAAAAGACCAGAACTAACCGACCGCAAACAAATTGAAAAAATAGCAATTGGTACCACTATTTTTCATGGTAATTAATTATTGCCACCACTACCGGGTACAAACTGAAAGCGCAAAGTTTTATAGTAGTCTAAATTATGATCGGGCTGCTCGTACTTAGCTGGTATGGGCTGTTTTGAAAAGGTTTTAAAATAAGATAAACAAGCATTTCTCCACCAAACTGCTTCTTTTTCTTGTATGCCTAATAGCATTTTTACTTGGTTGAATCTTTCACTATCAATCTTTCCAGTAACTTGGTTCCAGCTTTGTTGTAGGGTTCTAACACCTGTTACGCCCGAATTATATTGCAAACACAATTCATCCCATAAACTATTACCAGATTTCATGGTATAATTCCAACTAATATGGTGGAACCACAACAAATAATTATCCGGACAAGTTGCTTGATCTGCATAGATTTTTTGAACCTCAGGTGCATATTGTTCTAAAGCATTACTACCTGTTTTTGTTCTATTAAAACCAAGCCCAGCCGAGTCTGCTCTGTGATAATACACTGGGTTCCAGTCTGCCCTTCCTAGTTTATCCGACCAAGGCGAAGGGCCATAGTGGTGGCCATCTCCCATAATATGGTGCAAGCCCAAAGGCGTCATATAATGCACCATTATTTCTCTAGAATCTAGCATCATTTTTTTTGTTGTAGCAACAAATGCTGCATCATTGGTATAGGTCATTTTAATCCATTCATCAGCAATAGTTGCGGCGCTTAATTGGTGGTCCCAAGCAAGTTTTCCAAATGCAAACCAATTGGCTTGTGCAAAAGGATGGCCGCACCAATTTCTATCATCTCCAATATTACTTACACCAGCAATCCCTGTAATTTGCGGATGGTCAATTGATCCGTCAATAATTTTTGCAACTGTTGATCCGCTGCCATTACTATAGGTATCGGCGTCTAATACTTCTTTCATTAAAGGCGCTTCATAAACAAGTTGGGTGGCTTGACCTAAATATTCTTGAGTGAGCTGAAACTCCATCATCAATGGGGTTTTGGGCATGGCGCCAAATAAAGGATGAAATGGCTCTCTTGGTTGAAAATCTAATGGGCCATTTTTTACTTGCACAATAACATTGCTTTTGAATTGTCCATCAAAAGGTTTGAATTCATTATAGGCTTGTTTGGTGCGGTCGGTAGGTGTTTCATTGCTATACACAAATGCACGCCACATAACAATTCCACCATGGGGCGCAAGTGCATCGGCCAAAAGATTGGCACCATCTGCATGCGTACGTTGGTAGTTTTGCGGACCAGGTTGTCCTTCTGAATTTGCTTTAACCAAGAACCCACCAAAATCAGGGATATAACTATAAATTTCATCGACTTTTTTCTTCCACCAGTCTTTTACTTGTGCATCAAATGGATCGGCGGTTTTTAATTTTCCTATTTCCATTGGGGCACTAAACTTGGCAGATAAATAAACTTTAATACCATAAGGCCTGAACACATTGGCCAATGCTGCCACCTTAATTAAATAGTCTTTTGTAAGCATTTGTGCATTGGCATTTACATTGCTAATAACGGTTCCATTAATACCTATAGAAGCATTTGCCCTAGCATAATCGGTATAACGTTGGTCTAATAAATCGGGAAAATAATGCCATCTCCACAAAGAATATCCTGCATAACCTCGTTCTACAGTTCTATTCATATTGTCCCAATGGTTTAAAATGCGCACCTGAATTTTTGGTGCAGATGCAATATTCAATTGACTAATTGGCTGATGGGTTTGTAACAATTGTAGCAATCGAAAGCTGCCGTATAAAACGCCAAGATCGGTATTGGCGGCTATTACAATACATGTGTTTCCGGCAATCATTTTTGTTTTAATAACAAAACCCTCTTTGCCTAAACCGTCTAACTCGCTCAAATTGAGGTCTGCTATTTGCCTTGAACTTGTAGGCGTTCCAACTAGTATTGTATTGTTTTGCACCGTACTAATCAGGTTGATTTTGTAATTAAGTAAGCCTGATAATCCATCTAATAGTTCGGCTTTTGCGGCAACAAGGGTTGGGGATTTTGCGTCCACTAACAAGTTTTTACAACTATTTATATAAGTAGCTCGCAAACCTGCGTCTGTAATTTTATCGTATCTAAGCCATAATCGGTAACCATCTTCGGCACGTAAAACATTGATGGATAAAAGAAATAATAGAAAAAAGAAATGCTTTTTCATGGTAGCTATTTTAGGCAATAAAGCAAAGATTTAATACAGTTTTTTATACAATATTATTATTATATAAAATTCTAATAGACTCAACTCTTGCTACAATATAGTAATTAGATTTATTACTATATTTATATCTTTATAATTGTTGCTAATGCTAGTTTAATTAACCCAATTATACAGCGAAAACATAACCCTAATGTTAAAACATATCCCTAAATATTATACAAGGTTTTGGTTTACCTGCGTCTGTTTTCTATTTTTCATTCAAGCAAATGCTAGTTATTTTGAAGGAGTTAAAAAACTCCCAGCAGCACTGCGTACACCAGCAGCTCAAAAGGAATTTCGCAATACCATTTTAAAACTAGATTCTACCAACGCTTTTATAGCACTCAATGAATTACAAAACTGGGCAAATGCGCAAAAAGACTATTCATTAGTAGTAACAACACTTCGTTTAAAATCAAATTACGAAGAAAGTTTGGGTGAAGGTCATTATGATAAAAAGAAAAAAACTGAATTTTTAGCAGCAGCAGAAAAAATAGCAACCGAACAAAATCTTCCTATCGATTTAGCCTTGGTTGCTTATGACAGGGGAAGGTTCGCCTATTATCATAACCAATTTGAATTAGCTTTTGAGTATTTTTTAAAAACCACAACTATCTTAAAAAAAATTGGGTATGAAAAAGTGCCAGAGAGTTATAAAATTTTAATGGATTTAGGCCATATTTATTATGAGTTTAATGACCAAGAAACAGCACTTAGTTATCTTTTACAAGCCATCCATTATAAGCCAACAGGTACTTGGGCAGAAAAAATGACTAATACAGCCATTGGGCTAATTTATAGTAATAGAAATCAATTCGATTCTGCAATCTATTATCACCAACTGGCCATGAATGTAGCCAAAAGAGAAAAGGATAGTACTTGGATTGGGATTGCTTCTGGAAATTTGGGTACTGTATATTTAAGTCAACATCAATACAATAAAGCAATTCCTTTTTTTGAAGCAGATGTTCGATTGAGTGCTAAAGCAAAGGAATGGAATAGTAGTGCTGGCTCTTTAATTCGGTTGTCTAAAATTAGTGTTATACAAAACAATCTTCCATTAGCATTATTGCAGCTACATGCTGCCGATACAATGCTTGCTAAAATAGACGATATTATTTATCAAGCAAGAATG
>CAIKZP010000047.1 GCA_903831935.1 uncultured Bacteroidota bacterium
ATCCAGATTCAAGTTTTATAGGATTACCTAAAACAGAATTTTATAGTTTTAAAGCATTTATTGCAGCTGCAAAATTATTCCCAAAATTTTTATCAGAAGGAGACGAGTCAATGCAAAAACGTGAACTGGCGGCTTTCTTAGCCAATATCTCACACGAAACAAATGGTGGATGGGATGGTGCACCTGGAGGTGATATTAAATGGGGTTTGTATTTTGTTCAAGAAAATGGATTTCCAGGCAACAACAACCAATACAGTGATTTTAATAGTAGAAATTGGATGCCAATTGAAGGAAAATCATATCATGGGAGAGGTCCATTGCAACTTAGTTGGAATTATAATTATGGACAATTTAGTGAAGCCTTTTTTTCAAACAAACAAGTACTTTTAAATAATCCTGATATACTGTTACAAGACCCTGTATTATGTTTCGCATCAGCTATTTGGTTTTGGATGAGTACGCAATATCCCAAACCATCTTGTCATGATATCATAACAGGTATCTGGCAGCCGAATGCTAGAGATATAGCCGCCAATAGACTTGCAGGTTTTGGTGCAGTAGTAAATGTGATTAATGGAGGATTAGAGTGTGGTACAAACCATTCAGATAATACCAAGTATCGGTATGATTTTTACCAAAACTTCTGTAACTATTTAAAAGTAAATCAAGGCCCCAATGCCAGCTGTGCTAATCAAAAGCCTTTTGGGCAGTAATTATTTACAGTTTTAATACTAACATTCGTTAACAAAATACTAGCTGTAAATTTATTTTCAACTTGTACATTTGCATCCAATTAAAGGAAGCATATTGAATACTATCCTTTAATTGACCTTTCATTCTTATAAATAGAGAACTAATGAAAATAATGAAGTTTGGTGGAACCAGTGTTGGAAAGCCAGAGCGCATGCACCAAGTATCACAATTAATTACTAAGGATGCAGAATCAAAAATAGTGGTATTAAGTGCTTTAAGTGGCACTACTAATTCATTGGTAGAAATTAGCAATAGCCTTGCAGATAGCAATAGAATAGCTGCTAAACAAAAGATTGATGCACTCGAAGCGCATTACCGCAGTTTTGTGCTTGACTTGGTTAAGCAGGCTGCAAATATTGAAAAAGCAAATGCCATTGTTTCGGAACATTTTGAGTTTTTAAATATCATTCTGCGCATATCATTTAGCGAAGCATTAAACAAAGATATTTTAGCACAAGGAGAGTTAATGAGCACCAAACTTTTTTGTGTATACCTCGAAGAGCAAGGCATTGATCATTTATTATTGCCTGCACTAGAATTCATGAGCATCGATGCAAATGAAGAACCTAATTTACCCGCTATTCGTACAAAATTAACAGCGATACTTTCGGCACATACCGATAAAAATATTTTCATTACCCAAGGATATATCTGTAGAAATATTCGCGGTGAAGTAGACAATTTAAAACGTGGTGGCAGTGATTATACCGCTTCATTAATAGCTGCTGCAATTAAAGCAACTGTTTGTGAAATATGGACAGATATTGATGGTATGCACAACAATGATCCTCGAATTGTAAGCAAAACGGTTGCTATAGAACAATTGAGTTTTGATGAAGCTGCTGAGTTAGCGTATTTCGGCGCAAAAATTTTACACCCAACTTGTATTTGGCCAGCGCAACAAGAAAATGTGCCAGTGAAATTATTAAACACCATGCAGCCAGAAGCAGCAGGAACGGTTATTACAAAAGAAGCTGGAAGTGTTGGCGTGAAAGCAGTTGCTGCAAAAGATGGCATTATTGCTATTAAAATAAAAAGTAGCAGAATGTTATTGGCGTATGGATTTTTGCGCAAAGTATTTGAAGTGTTTGAAAAATATCGAACTTCAATTGATATGATTACTACTTCCGAAGTTGCAGTTTCTGTTACCATCGATTCTGATATTGCACTGGCAGAAATTATTAAAGAACTAGAACCATTTGGAACGGTAGAAGTAGAAAAAGAACAGTCGATTGTTTCTATTGTAGGCAATGAAATTGCGCAAACAGATGACGTGCTAATGAAACTGTTTGATGCAATTAGAGAAGTGCCTGTTACAATGGTTAGTTATGGAGGAAGCCATCATAATATTTCTATTCTATTGCCAAGTGCTTATAAAACTAAAACACTGCAACTGCTAAATAGCGGATTGTTTGGTTTATAGTTTTTGTAAAATAGCTATAAAAGCCGCTGAATTTTCAGCGGCTTTTGTTTTTAAATCCGTTAATATTGGGTAACTAAAAGTTTCTTAGTGTTTTTACGTCTTTCTTTTTTGTGTACTATTTCCTGCTTTTTTGTGGTGGCGAATGCGCAATTTAGCTTATCAGGCAAGGTTGTTGGGTCTGACAATAATTTACCTATCGCATCGGCCAATGTTTACTTTAATAATAGTTCTAAAGGGACTATTACTAATGAAAATGGGTATTTTAAAATTGCAAACTTCGCACCTGGCAAATACGAATTAGTGGTTTCATGCATTGGTTTTTTACCAAAAATCATCAATATCTCTACGTCGAATTTAACCAATGATCTTGTAGTACAATTATCGCCCAAAACCGAAGAATTAACAGAAGTAATTGTTGCGCCTTTTGATAAAGATGGTTGGACTAAATGGGGGAAATTATTTTTAGAGTTATTTATTGGAACTTCTGAATATGCCAATGATTGTAAGTTGATAAACAAAGACGCCATAAAATTTAGGTATAATAAAAAGAAAAACAAACTCGAAGCTTTTTCTTTAGATCGATTAGTAATGGAGAATAATTCTCTAGGTTATTTTTTAAAATATGATTTGGTGCGATTCGAATATGATTTCAGTTCGCATATTTTTATTTACCAAGGCTATCCTTTTTTTGAAGAAATGGAATCGACAAAAAAAGCTGTAAATAAAAAATGGCTATCAAATAGGGTAGATGCATATAATGGATCCTTAATGCATTTTATGCGGAGTCTTTTTAAAAACACCTTAGTTGAAAATAATTTTGAAGTAAAAAAAACAATCACTACTTATAACCAAGAAAAAAGAAGGATTGCTCCAATCTATAAAGCACTAATGGCAAAGTCATCACTAAGTGGAGATTTGTCTAAAGCACTTTCTGCAGTTTCAAAAAGATCCAAGGAATATGATAGTCTTTCTTATTATAAATCTGTTATGAAGGGTCCTGATTTTAGTAGTTCAATTGATGAGAATATTATGCCTAGAGATAGTATTGTCTATTTAATTGATAGTGTTACACTAGGTCTTCAATTCTCCGAAAATTTACATATAAGCTATCTTAAAAAGGCAATGTCAATAGCGTATCAAAACCATTCTAGTGCCATTAATTCTATCAATAATAGGTTTGTTGTATCTGAACTCACTAATATAGATAATACAGAAATTAGTATCATTTATAATGGAAGTTATTTTCCTGTTAACAAGCTTATTGTAAATGGGTATTGGTCATGGGCTGGTAAAATTGGAGATATGTTACCACAAGATTATTGGCCTCCCAAAAAATAAGCCCCAGCAATTTGCTGAGGCCTAGTATTATAATGAGATTATATTTTAATAATTACACAATCAATAAAGCATCTCCGTAACTAAAGAAACGGTATTTGTCTTTGATTGCTTTTTTATATGCTTCAATGGCTAAATCATAACCAGCAAAAGCACAAGTCATAATTAACAAGCTAGTTTTAGGTAAATGGAAATTAGTAACCAAACTATCCGCTACATTAAAATGATAAGGTGGGTGGATAAAGTGGTTGGTCCAGCCTTCGCTAGGTTTTAATAATTTGTTTGCAGTAAAGCTACTTTCCATAGCACGCATGGTAGTGGTGCCAATAGAGCAGATACGCTTTCCGGTTTCTTTTGCTTTGTTTACTATTTTGCAAGCTTCCTCATTAATTTGATAGTACTCAGCATCCATTTTGTGTTTGCTTAAGTCTTCTACTTCAATTGGACGGAAAGTGCCTAAGCCAGTATGCAAGGTTACTTCTGCAAAACGAATCCCTTGAATTTCGCAACGTTTAATTAATTCCTTACTAAAATGCAAACCTGCAGTTGGGGCTGCAACAGCTCCTTCGTGTTTTGCATAAACAGTTTGGTAACGTTCTTTATCTTCTTCGTCTGGTTTGCGTTTGATGTATTTAGGTAAAGGTGTTTCTCCTAAAAATTCCAACATTTTTTTAAAGCTCTCGTCGTCGTCATCCCATAAAAAACGAATGGTACGTCCGCGGCTAGTGGTGTTGTCAATTACTTCTGCAACTAGCTCTTCATTGTCTCCAAAATAAAGTTTGTTCCCTACACGAATTTTTCTTGCGGGATCAACAATTACATCCCATAAACGGTTTGGTTTATTTAACTCGCGTAATAAGAACACTTCAATTTTAGCACCTGTTTTTTCTTTACGGCCGTACATTCTTGCCGGAAATACTTTGGTGTTATTTACTACAAATACATCCTTATCATCGTAGTATTCTAAGATGTCACGGAAATACTTGTTTTCCATATGCCCAGTTTTACGATCAACAACCATCATTCGGCTGTCTTCTCTTCTTTTTGTTGGATTTTGGGCAATAAGGTTTAACGGGAGGTCAAACTTAAATTGTGATAGTTTCATGTGTCTATTCCTTGTTTAAATGATAGCCACATTCAGTTTGCTGCCGCCTTACAGGGCAGCTCGCTTCATGTTACGGCATGAATTTAGAAGTGTGCGAAGGTATGAAATACTAGCTAAAATGCCAAGTTAAAACTACGCAGTAGGCTGATTTTTTTGAATTACGTTGATTAACCAATGCTTTAAGCCGAAACACGCGCTTTTGGAATAGAATCAATGAGTTTTCTAGTATAGTCAGACTGAGGATTCAAATACACATCATTGGCCAAGCCTATTTCTGCCATCTTTCCCTGGTTCATTACCATAATTCGGTCGCTGATATAGCGAACCACCGATAAATCGTGCGAAATAAAAACAGCAGTGAATTGATAGGTTTGTTTTAAATCATTCAACAAATTCAATACTTGGGCCTGAACGCTAACATCTAAAGCTGATACACTTTCATCGCAAATAATAAAACTGGGTTTTACAGCTAAGGCACGGGCAATGACTATGCGTTGTCTTTGTCCACCACTAAACTCGTGCGGGTATCGATGGTAGTGATCGGCAGAAAGATTCACTTGTTCGAGTAGTTCAATAACTTTTTCTTTTCGGGCTTTTGCATTCGGTGCTAATTGATGTACCAATAATGGTTCGGCAATAGCATCTCCAATGGTCATGCGCGGATTTAAAGAAGAGTAGGGGTCTTGAAAAATTAATTGCATTTCTTTTCGCAAATTTTTCATTCGATTAGCACTAGCATTTGCCAAGTTTTCGTCTTTGTAATAAATGCTACCTGCAGTTGTTGGAATTAATTGTAGTAATGCTCTTCCTAGCGTTGTTTTGCCACAACCAGACTCACCTACTAAACCGAGGGTTTCTCCTGGATAAATATCAAAACTAATATCGTCTACGGCCTTGTTAAAACTAAGGGGTTTGCCTAAGAAAGTTTTTTTTGCAGGATACCAAATTTTTAAATGCTCAACACGAACTAATGGATCTGTTTTAAACTGATTTAATTCTTGCGAACTTGTTGAATGGACTATGCTTGGTGTAGAAATAATTTCCTCCAAATTACCTGCTTCGTCTACCTTCATAAAATCCGATACAACAGGTAGTCTGGTTCCTTTTTCGTGCAACAATGGTCTGCAAGCCAAAAGGGCTTTGGTATAAGGGTGACTAGGGTTTTCAAAGATTGCTTGCGTTGTTTTTTCTTCAATAATTTTTCCTTTGTAAAGCACCACCACTCTGTCGGCAATTTCAGCTACCACACTTAAATCATGGGTAATAAATATCACCCCCATATTGTTCTGAATCTGTAAATTTCTAATGAGTTGCAAGATGTTTTTTTGAACCGTTACATCAAGTGCCGTAGTAGGTTCGTCGCAAATTAGTAGGGCAGGAGAACAACTCATAGCCATTGCAATCATTACACGTTGTTTTTGTCCGCCGCTGATTTGGTGCGGGTATCGGTCAAACATGTCTGCGGGTGAAGGCAATTGTACTTGTTCAAATAAAGCAATTGTTTTTTTCTTTGCCAATTCTTTGTCAATTAACTCATGTTGTAAAATGGCTTCCATTACTTGAAACCCGCAGGTGAGTACTGGGTTTAAAGAGGTCATGGGTTCTTGAAATATCATAGCCACTTTACTACCTCTAATAGATTGTAATGCTTGTGAACTTGACGTTAAAAGATTGATAGATTCAGTATTGGTATTTAAAATAATTTCTCCTGATCTGTAAACTGCA
>CAIKZP010000048.1 GCA_903831935.1 uncultured Bacteroidota bacterium
CAAGGTTGGTTGATGCATTAAATGCATCACCAACCCGAGCAACGAACCTGAAGTATAAAATTTACTACTTCCTATCCCTTCTTACCGATACAAATGATAACTACCGTTTAAATGACAGTAATGACGGTTACCACAACATTTGTTCATCTGAAATTAAAAAGGTGTTAGGAAGTAAGGATTTTTACGTCATCCGTGAATTACTCCTAAACCCTTTCGACCCCATCATAGAAATCGACAATTCGTGGTACAATCCCAATGGCAAAAATTCAAAGGGCTACTGCCAAGGCTATAGAATTACACCCAAATACAATACAGGTGAAGTGGTATTCAAAACCATACCAAATAAGTTTTCAAAAGTGATTGCAAAATACGCAGATAAAGACCCCTTAGCTACGGTTTCTGCCCCTGATTATACGTTCCTTCTAGACCAATTCGAATCTAACACCCTGTCAATAGATCCAAGGGTGTATGACTATGTATATAATTTTGGTCAACAGATACTACTTCGGGTAGAAGATGACAACCCTTATCAAATTATGAGAATACACAACCTAATTGGTAGATGGTTATATTTTATTGAACAAATAGAGAATGGTAACATATGGCGCAAAGTATCCGATAAAAATCACCGATTGAATTCATCAGTTACCAACCTTCCAAAGTTGTTAAGGCCATTTCTGTTATGTAAAGGCGAAGTAATGTCATGTGTCGATGTGACATCATCCCAACCCTACATCCTATCATCTATCATGAAAAGTAGATTCTTCAATGAATGTAAGAAAGGATATAATCTAAGTACAATCTATTCTGAACTATATAATGAACTTTTAGATAAAGGAGGTATAGATACTAGTATTACATACAGTAGTAATATAGGTATACAATACTATACTAATCATACTGGTTATACTACTAGTACCTATTCAACTAGTGTAAGTAACTCATCTTCATTTATGTGGTGTAATTTATTTACCACTTCTGAATTAGATAGTATTCACAGATATACCCAATCACCATTCTATTTGGATTTCTACACCCATGTATTGGATAGGTATTACACTTATACCAATACCCCTTTAAGAGCGGCTAAAACTGATGAAAGAGAAAAACTAAAGAATACCATGATGTATGTACTGTTTGAAGATAAAATGAACCACATGAACAATAACGAACAGATTAAGATATTTCAAATGGTATTCCCTGGCGTTGAACGTTGGATTAATCAGATACACAAGATGATTGGGAAGCAGCGGTTTTCGTACCTGTTGCAACGAGCTGAAAGCTACTTACTACTAAATGTTATATGTAGGGAGTTTAAGGAACAGAATCAATCTGCGCCACTTATAACAATTCATGACGGCGTATTTACAACTTCAAAATACGTTCACAAACTAAATGGATTCGTTTTAAGACGACTTAATGAACTCACAGGAGTTATTGCTGGATGTAAGACAAAAAAGTCCCAGATTGATTCTAATCCACATTTAAAAGACGTAGAACAACAATGGTCTAAAGTTGAACCTATTAAAACCGAGAAAAAGTATCTCAAAAAAATAAAAGGTGTGTTTACGTCTAATATTAAAAGGGGTTCTGAATTTCTGGAAAATTTTTCTGGGCATTTTTTGAACGGAATTGATGACCAAATTTAGCCTATAGGATTTTGTATACTAAGGTGGGTGATCACTCCAGGGAGGGCGGCAGGCAGGGGGCTATCTAAAACGCTCCGCATGGAACAAGCATACGATTGCTAGTATAATTTATTGTTGTCATAATTTTTATTTGCAATAATTTTTTGTTAGATTTTAAATATAATAATTCTCGCGGTGGTAAAAAAGATAACTAAGTGTAATTAAAAATGAAGGACTTTACAAGAATATCAATATTAGAGGCTGGTGAAATCATCAGGAAAAAAGACCGAGACGCAATTGTTTCTTGGCTAAACGATAATGATGTAAAAATCCATACAGAAAAGCACCATTATGTGTTTCAATTAGAGGTTCAAATGCAGTATCTAAGACCATTGGTAATTGACTGTAAAAAAAGGTACCCACACTTATGGAAAGACAAACTTAAAATCCTTTGTGATGGTAATACACAACTATGTGAGCTATTCCTAATTGAGATGGATAACGAACAATCAATTTCTGCGCCAACCACAAGAATAAAACCCAAAAATAAACAACAAGAAGAACTCTTAAAACGATTGTACAGATGAGCAAATTAAAACTACGCAAAAACAGAGATGGTATCAAAATTTGGTGCAGAAAGTGCAGACAACACAATACAGGATGCAAGCACTATGAGCACCAAAATTATAGAGCAAACTATATTGACCCAATCACAGGGAAACACAAAAGTAAAATCCTTGTATCCTACGAGTACGATGACGCAGTGATTGAGGCAATCAATTTCAAGAAGGGATTAGAACAACAACCGAACCATACACCTGCTAGTATAGTTGGTAATGATTATGACCTTGCCACAGGAATTGTAAAATATCAAATGTACCTTAATGGAGATAGCGAATATCAGCAATACAACAAGAACCTTACACCAAAGTATATAAGGGAGACCATTGGATTTTTAGTTCAGTTCCACGATAGCGTAAAAGAGAATAGGAAAATAAAGTGGATTAAACCTCCTCAAATCAATCGTGCGGATGTATCCTACTTTTTTGGGAAGATGAAGGGAAAATACTACCCCAAATCAGTAAATAACATTATCCAGGCTCTAACTACCTTCTTTGATTTTCTAATTGATAAGGAAGACATCATAATGAAAAACTACTTTAAGGAGTGCGCAAGTTTGCCGGTACCAAAAAAGACAATCAAAACCATTGACAAGGAAGATTTTGAAGCTATTCTGAATGCCGTGGATACCTACCACCCTATTTTAGTACAGAACAATGGAAACAAAATCAATTTGTACCAAACTTGGATGAAAGACGCTTTTAGGTTGTTTCTACTAGCAGGTGGTCGCAGAGAGGAAATCATCCATTTAAGATGGTGTGATATATTCACCCTAAAAAATGGAACCAAATTCTTTATGATTGGGAACTTAAAAGCAAACAGAATTCAAAAAACAGACAAGGAATTTGTAAAATACATACCCATTGGCGCAGACCTTGAAAAGGTGCTAATGGATATGGGTATGGAACAGAAGAAGCACTCTAACGAAAGAATTATTGACCCAACCGAAAAATACAGCAACAATACCATGATGGAGATGATAACAAAAGCATTCACCCATTATAAAAAAGGGGCAGGCATAAATGGAGAGATTACATTAAAGCATTTAAGAAAGACCTATATATCTTGGACTAATCAGGTATTAGGTAAAGACACAGGCAAGATTACATCAAACGCAAGTCAAAAAGTATTGGACGACCATTACCTTGACCCAACCATCCTATCTGCTGTTGAGAAAGCAGCTTTAGATGTAAGGATTTTCGGTTAAAAATCTAGCACAGAAATCTAGCGCAGACATAAAAAAACCACTTGGTGATTATCCAAGTGGTTCATTATCAATATTTTAATTTCAAACTTATTATCTCTTTATACCCGTTATGAGCCCGACGAGCTACCGCTGCTCTACCTCGCGATGTTTGGACGGCAAAGATAGGCGTTTATTGCTTCTTGACCAAGTTTATAGTAGTTAAATTGAAACTAGCGCAGAAAGGGGTTATTGGGGGTTTTTGAGGGATTAGTTAGCGCAATAATTAACACGGCTAATAAATAACAGATGGGCTAGTTAATACTTAAGCGATACTGCAATTGCCAAATTTGAATTTAAATAATCCGGGAATTTACCCCAAACATTATTTAATCCAAGTTGCCATATATCCATTTTAGTTGCTTGATTTTTAGACCATCCAATGCTTGGAGAATAATGCGTAACAGTTTTTCGATTTATTTTAGTTTCCGTTGCATTGTATGGAATTCTGAGCCACTCGATTGCAATGAAAAACTCATTATTGGGTAAGTAAATCTTGTACTTTTCCAAATTCAATTCAACAATTTTACTTGAGGACTTTACTTCTATTACCTCATCTGTTAAATCATAAGATGGCGCTTTTGAGATAGAATCTACAGCGTAAACTCTTATTCTAAAAATTGCTTTTTGAGGCATAAGAATTGGTATACTAAATTTAGCAATCTTAATATCTTTTAAAATGGCATTTTCCGATGGGGAAACAAAATGTTGTGCTAGCTGAGCGATAAAGTTACCACTGCCGTAGTATTGATCAGGTAATTCATCAAATTGGTTTAGTGTAATGCTATTCTTGAAATTATTATTATGTACAACAACTTCTTTAAGATTATGACCCAATTCGGTTAATTCAATATTAGCACTTGCACTCCACAATTTATCAGCACTTTGAACCGGGTATTTCATTGGTGCGTAACCCATACAAGTGATAATTAAACTGTCATCTATTTCTCTATTTGTAATTTCAATTTTAAAAAAACCATTTTCGTCCGCATTAACTCCAACTTTCCCTTTCATTAAAAAAATTGATGCATAAGGTATGGGTACTTTGGTAGATTTATTTAATATAACACCTTCAAATATGTTTTGAGCATTTGAAATAATTGGGAATAGAAATAATAGAAAAATTTTAAATGTATATTTCAATCAATTATAATTTTATTGAATTTACAAATTAATATTTATAAAACACTAAATTGTATTGATAAACACAAAAACCCTTGCCTTACAGGCAGGGGTTTTCTTGTATTGAGAACTTTCGGGAATATACTGGAAAGTAGAAAATTAATTCTTTTGCTTTAATTTAATTTCCACTACCCCACTTTTGCCATTTTCACGGTATTTTTTTATTGCTTGTTCTCCTTTCAAAACATTAATTGATTCAATATCATTTGGGGATATAGCTTTCATTTCCTTTTCTGTAATCTTAACTCCATCAAGGTAAAAAGCAGGTTTGTTTGCGTCTTTTCCACCCTGATTATCAACGATCATATATTTTTCTGTCTTGCCATCTGCTTTCTTTGTTATAACTACATTAGCATTCTTTTCTAATGCATCTAAAACTTTTTGTTTGTCTTTAGTTATTAAAGTAACATTCGAGTATATTACTTGTTTACTACCTGAAGGCGAAGAAAATACAAGAGTATCCAAAGATGTTTTAGAAGTGACTGTGATTTTATCACTTTTTGGTACGTTTGTAACCTTAATTTTTGGAACGTTTGTAACCTTAATTGGTACATTTGTCTCCGCTTTATTATTTCCATATCCATTTACTGTTCCATCTTCAATTTTTTTGTAATAAACATCCCCATTCAATTCTTCTTTAGCACTATATTCAAATACTTTAATTTGATCCGATTTGTTTTGAAGATTTCCTTTTAATCCTGTTTTAGTTGTTATTAAAATCACACCATTTTTACCTTCATTACCATATTGCAAAATGGATAATGGATTTCTTAAAACACTCATAGACTCAAATTCCTCTTCGTTTAATTTAGACACTTCAATCGATGATTTCAAAGGAACGCCATCTATAATGTATAAAGGAGTTTTTTTATCACCAACAGCCGTATCAATATCACCCTTAAATTCAATCTTTACCCCATTTGCCATCTCCAAACTTTTTATTTGATTCTGGTTTGCATTTATATTACTCCATTCCTTACTTGGTAATTGATCTTTTCTTTGAATATCTTTAAGGATAATTTCCACAACTCCATTTTTACCATCTTCACGGTATTTTTTTATTGCTTGTTCTCCTTTCAAGACATTTATTGATCCAATACCATTTATTGAAATATCTTTCATTTCCTTTTCATTAATTTTTACACCATCTAAATAATACGAAGGATTTGTCAATGGTGGCGGAGGTGGTGCTCCTTCAGCAATCTTAGCCCCATTGATGTAATAATCTGGTTTCGCTGTAGAAGGATTTGGCGGTGTTGGAGGCGTTGTCTTTTTTGGCTTTGTAGTATCATTCAATAATAAATCAATAGTATTTTGCATTGCTTTAGCAGTTTTCTCAATTTTCTCAATTGCTTTAGCAGTTTTCTCACTTGCATTTACCTTAATAGATACTAAACAAACAGTTGCAATTAAAATGGGCAATACCATTACCCTTCTTAGGTAGGAGTATTTTGTGTTAGTTGATTTTGTTAACATAGTTAATCGTCGTTTAATGGATGAATAAAAAAATTGATGTGTTGGATTTAAAAAATGATTCCCATAATGGGTCTGTAATAACATTTTAGCAAACGCTTCTACATTACTATCCCCTACTGCCGATTCGTCTGCTATAAACTCATGAATAGTAACTAACTCCTTTTGAATAACCCAATTAAATGGGTTCATCCAAAATATTGAAGTAATAATTTGACTATATATTCTGTCCCAGGTATGCTTTTGTTGTATATGGGTAATTTCGTGTTTGAATATTTGCTGTCCTCCTTCCTCTTGTAATGAAATGGATTGTTTCCAAAATAAATTATTTAAAAAAGAGAAAGGCGCATTATCGTCATTAGTATTAATAAAATCAAACCCCTCCATTTGCGTTACATCACTCTTTCTTTTTAGTAATTGAATTTTTATAACATTTAAAAGTAGTATACTAAATAAGGTAATGGCTACAATTCCTGCTATGACTAAAGAATAATCCACCCAATCATATTGAATGCTATTATTTACATTAGATATTGGTAAAATAAATTGTACAATTTCATTTGAACTATATACAACAGGCTTCTCCACTATAAACCAATCAATCTTCAACAGGGGAATAACTAAACTCATTATTGATGCAGTCAATAAATAAAACCTATTGTAATAATGAAATTTCTTATCTCTTAATGCAATCCAATAATAAGCCAAGAATATACCTGATATTA
>CAIKZP010000049.1 GCA_903831935.1 uncultured Bacteroidota bacterium
TGATCAGTTTAATTTAGGTCTAGATCCTGAAAAAGCCAAAGAATTTCATGATGAAACGCTACCGCAAGATGGTGCCAAACAAGCACATTTTTGCTCAATGTGTGGGCCACATTTCTGCTCAATGAAAATCACACAAGATGTGCGTGATTACGCCGACAAACTAGGAATTGATGAAAAAGAAGCTTTGCAAAAAGGCATGCAAGAAAAGTCTATTGAGTTTGTTAAAAAAGGTAGTGAAGTTTACCAAAAAGTTTAAATTAACTTTTAGCCCAATAAAAAAGCCAGCTTGAGCTGGCTTTTTTATTATATCCATTGACCCCTATCGACCCTAAGCGGACGTTCGATATGGTTTTATTTGCAAGCTCACGGCTAACATATTTGTGGTTTTTGATGTTTTAATCAGTTAGCTGAAGATCCAAATTATTGGAGCAATACGACACGAACACTTAAGTCCCAAAATTATGGTACTAAATTTAAGAAACTTTCAATTTGACGACCAATATCGCCAAGTGGATAACTATCAGCACGTTCAGAAATTATATTTATGTACGCATTCAAATTTGATGGCGTCAGCTCATGATCACCTTTCTTCATCCAATGAAGCATTTTTGAATTAAAGTGCTGATGGTAGTGCAACGTATCTCTGTAGTTAGAAATATCATCAAGAAATAACTCTGTTTCAAAGCCATATACCTTAACGTTCGAATGTTGCGCACATTCGTTAACTACAAATCGCAAAATCTCTAAGTAATCTTCAAATTTTTGTGGATCACTCTGCTTTGTGATGGCGTAATTTAGGCGTGAGTATGGCGGAAAGAATAGATAAAATTTTGTTTCAGGATGCTGAGCAATTATGTTTAATAAATTTGCTCTAAATACTTGTTGATGCTTCAATTTTGAATCCATCAATTTAGTTAAGTCAATTTTCTTAACATCACTAGAATTGATGGCCTTAATGCTCTGGGAAATAGATTTAAGTGCGCCTTGTACTTGATTATTATTCTTCACATCGAACCATTTGTGCAATCCACCAAATCGTTTGCTGTACTCCTTATCTGAATGCCACTCGACAAGACTTTCAATGTCTTTGGAATTAGTACAAAAATTATCACCAGAAATGAGTATGCTATTACAAAATGCAAATCGAAAAGCCGCGGGGTTCGAGGCATAAATTAGAATGTCATTCCACGAGTTATTATCGTAAAGGTAAGCATACGGGGCAATATGTGTTTTACTTATAGAATCTATACCTAGCGAGCCCCAATCCAAAGAATATATCACTTCGTTTAACTTTCTTTTTTTCAGCGCATAATTCAATACCAATGATCGCTCTGTAATAGAAGAGCCGCTTATTGAAATATTAACGAACTTACTTCCAAATACCTTTGAAGCTTCATTCGGCGAAAAATTTTGCGCTATGCTTGAGCCCAGAATAATTGAGTCAAATGCTTCAGTATTAATAATTCCGCTAGCTAATATTCTAAGATTTCTAGGGTAATAATTATCGTGAACCCATGGCTTATGAAAAAGTCTATAAGGGTCAACCAGCCCATTTATAAGAATAATTATTGCTGCTGGCAACAGCCAACCAATTGTAAAAAAGATCACGTAACGTCGCATAGTCAAAATTGGAAATAAAGAAATTCACTAACCCGGGTCAATGAAATAATGCAGACATAAAATAAAAGTGAGAGCGAAATGGAAAAGTAAATTGATGGTTTCCAACGGAAATTTAAGTTGAACCTTCTCATTTTAGAGGCTGGCAGCTTTTGTTCAATAATAAAATTACAGACTGGATGATAAGCTTGGAATATTTGATTGATATTCGGAAGTAACCAGATGATAAAAAATCCAATACTCAAAAAAACTAATGCTTTGTTCGAATTGAACTCTGAAATTAGATTAAGTCCCTCAAAAATAATCCCATCATGCCCAGAAAAATAGCTCATCATCTTGCTTTCCAATGCAGCTGGCAGAGAAACCCCATTCAAACCTGCCATGCCGTGGAGCATTGTCATTGCGGTGGTGAAGTTGTCGGCTCTAAAAAATACCCAGCCTACGACCACCGCTAAGAAAGTCAGTGCGCCTGCGCCTAGTCTGGCCAATCTACCCCCTTCACCCCAGCTCATTTTTTCCTTGAAACTTCGCCAAGCATGGTTAACCATCAAATAAAACCCGTGTAATCCACCCCAGACAATGAAGGTCCAACCTGCACCATGCCACAACCCACCTAATAACATCGTAACCATAAGATTTAAATAACGGTGAGCTAGGCCATTACGACTTCCACCCAAAGGAATGTAAAGATAGTCGCGCAGAAACCGTGACAAAGTCATGTGCCAGCGTCGCCAAAAATCAATAATGCTAGTAGATTTGTATGGTGAGTTGAAGTTCATCGGCAGGCGTACATTGAACATTAGTGAGATGCCAATCGCCATGTCGGAGTAAGCAGAAAAGTCAAAATATAACTGCAAAGTATAAGCGAATGCACCTATCCATGCTTCAAACAACATTGGCTGACCACCAGCAGCAACGGCGCTGAAAATTGGTGTAGAAAAGTCTGCCAATGAGTCAGCAATAAGCACTTTCTTAGCAAGTCCTAGTACGAAAATACTTAAGCCCACTGCGATGTTATCCCAGTTGAGTTGACATACATTGCGCTTGGCAAATTGCGGCATCATTTCTTTATGATGCAAGACGGGACCAGCAATTAAGTGTGGGAAATAGGTGACGAATAGCGTGTAATGAACGAAATTAAACTCCTTTACTTTGCCTTGGTAGGTATCTACCAAAAAAGCAATTTGGGTGAAGGTAAAAAAGGAAATTCCAAGTGGAAGAATTATTTCGCCTAGATTGAGAGAGGTGCCAGCAAAGTGGTTTAGATTATTAGTAAAAAAATTAGCGTATTTGAAATATCCTAGAAGGATTAAATTCACGCCAATCGATACAGCCAATAACATTTTTGATTGACTAGTTGGTTGATGGGCTACTCTGCGTCCTATTAAATACCCTGCGCCGTAATTAAATACAATAGACCCAAGAAGCAATCCCACATAACGCACATCCCACCAACCGTAGAAAAATAACGAGGCCGCGGCTAACCAAAGTGAAGCTAATGCCTGACTTTGCTTGCCAATGCGGAAGAATCCGAAAAACACAATCGGGAAGAAGGCGAATATAAAAATGTAGGAGTTAAATAACACGCTCTAATGTTTTTCTTATTTCAAAGGTAGGTGTATTCTCGCATACATATATTTTTATGTGTCGCATTGAAATAAATCTCATCTAACGTCTCTTATTAGCCCGCAATCATATTTATATCCGTTTGCTTTATAGCAAACTATTTTGCAGGTAAAGGATAAACGAATTAGATCTGCCTCACAGCAGACATTGAATTTAGTGGCTACCGACCCTAAGCAGACACTCGTCTATTAAGCCACTGGCAAATACAACATGACCTTAGTGCCTTTACCGTATTCGCTATCAATCATAATAGAGCCACCATGTTGTTCGATAA